>JBCCXV010000311.1:0-3250 GCA_039191195.1 Planctomycetota bacterium | reverse complement strand
TCAGCTGATCGTGCTCGACGGCCACGGCAACGCCAAGCACTTCCTGGGCAACTACAGCGACTACCTGCGCGAGCAGGCTCAAGCCAGCAAGGCCACGGCGCCGGCGGGGGAGAAACCGGCGAAGAAGGCCCCCGCTTCGAAGAAGCCCGAGGCGGCCAAGCCCAAGCCCGCCCAGGACACCGGGGGGCGTTCGGGCAAGAACAAGAAGAACAGCCACCGGAACAAGTCGCTGAGCAACCTCGACCAGGCGGAGCTGGAGAAGCGGATCGAGACGCTCGAGGGCGAGATCGCCGGGCTCGATGCGCAGCTCGCCGACCCCGAGACGTACCGTCAGTCGGACCTGTTCAGCGAGCTGCAGGACAAGCGCGAATCGCTGGCCCGGAAGCTCGCGCCGCTTGAGGCCGAGTGGTCGGCCCGGGCTTAGCCGCTGGCGGCGTCTGGCGGGTCGCCGGGCGTGTCAGCAGGTTCGTCTGCCTCATCGGCGCCGGTGAGCCGATCCCAGAACGACGGGGACTCGGGGTAGGCCAGGGGTTGGTAGAGGTGCGCGTTCTCGAAGAGCCGGTCCCGCCGACCTTGGGCCCAGGCGGCCCACTCGCCGGGCTCGACGCCGAGGTCGTCCTGGCCGGTGAGGGTTTGCAGGGACCGCTGCGCGGCGTGGACGACGGAGAAGTCGGAGTCGGCCAGCGTGGTCACCAGCGCGTCGAAGGCCAACGGGTTGCGCTGGCGCGCGAGGGCGCGGGCGGCGGCCTGGCGCACATCGCTGGGCTGGTCGACGTCGATGACCACGGTGGTCAGTGCGCGCACGAGGCCCGTGGCCTGGCCGGGCAGGTGCTCGAGGGCCCGGGCGGCCTCCCAGCGGACGAAGGGCGAGTCGTCTTCGAGGTAGGCGATGGCGATGGGCAGGTCGGCGGCGCCGCCGTGCCGGCCGAGGGCGCGCAGGGCCGCGGCGCGGACGGTCGGGTCGCCGGCCGGCGCCTCAGGCGGGGGCCCCAGGGCCGTGCGGTAGGCGACCAGGTAGGGCTCGTCGCCCCCAAAGCGTGAATCGGCAAGCTCTTGCAGGCCTTCGCGGCGGCGATCGGGGTCGTAGAGGTCGAAGGCTTTCTCGGCGGATTCGGACAGGCTCGGCCCGCCACAGCCGGGCGCGAGCGGGATCAGGCCCAGCGCCAGGGACGCGCAGAGCACGCCGGGGAAAATCGGTAGCGCAGGGCTTGGGTGAGGCGGCCGCATCGGGGTAGAGTACGCCCGCGGTGACCGGCGTCGTGTTCTGAGGAGAGCCGGCCGAGTCCCCGCCAACCCCGACGCCCCGGGAGGCGCCATGAAACTCTGTCGCTCCGCTCGCCGCGGCCGCAAGGCCCGTTCGCTGTGGTTCCCTTTGGCTGCGCTCACCGCGGCCGTGTGCCTGACCGCGCCGCCGGTGGAAGCGCAGGCCGGCGGGGAGATCCGTGTCGACGGCTCGTCGACGGTGTACCCCATCTCGGCCGTGGTCTCGGAAGAGTTCAAGGCCGAGACGGGCATCGACGCGGCGGTGAGCTACTCGGGCACGGGTGCGGGCTTTAAGAAGTTCGCCCGGGGCGAGATCGACATCGCCGGCGCCTCGAGGCCGATCAAGCCGGCCGAGCACGAAGCCTGCGTGGAAGCGGGCGTGGCGTACATCGAGGTCCCCGTCGCGTACGACGGCATCACGCTGGCGATCCACAAGAGCAACGCCCACGCCCGGCAGCTGACGTTGGCGCAGCTGCGCAAGGTCTTCCTCAAGCCCGCGGCGCAGACGTGGCAAGAGGTCGACCCGTCGTTCCCGGCCACGCGAATCACCTGCTACACGCCCGGCGAGGTGTCGGGCACTTACGACCTGTTCCTACAAATTGTCGCGGGCAAGGTCGACAAGGCGACGGGCCGGCACGAGTACGGCGAGCTGCGCGACGACCTGTCGCGCAACGAAGACGACAACCAGCTCGTGCACGGCGTGGCGAACAACCCGGGCGGTATCGGGTTCTTTGGCGTGGCGTACTACTTCGCCAACGCAGACCGCGTGGACGCGGTGGCGATCGAGAACCCCGAGGGACAGTTCGTGCTGCCGACGGCGGAGACGATCGAAACCAAGGAATACGCCCCGTTTAGCCGGCCGTTGTTTTTGTACGTGCGGGCCGACGCGCTCGACCGGCCGGAGGTGGCCCAGTACCTGGAGTTCTACCTGAACGATGCGGCGACCTTCGCCGAAGCCGTGGGCTATGTGGGCCTGCCCGAGGCGGTGTACGACGCCGCCCGCCGGAAGGTGGCGCACCGGGAGCCGGGCACGGTGTATCTGGACGCCGACAACCAGCCGGTCGAGGGGCCGGTGACGGCGCTGTACCCCTGAGCTTGGGGTCGTCTGCCGCCGGACGCGACAGACCCGAAGACCGACGACGTTTGTGTGACGCTGCTGTTGTGAGTGGACTTGATCGCCGCCGCGTGTGGCCGTCCTCGTGACCGCCGGACCCCCGTGAGCCATGCCCCGCGCCCGCTCGACCCGGATCCGATCGCTGCGCGAGCGCGCCATCCTTGGCGGGCTGATCTTCTGCGGCGCGGCCACGGTCGCGGTGACCGGCATGATCCTGCTGGTCCTGCTGCGCGAGACGGCCACGTTCTTCGGCGAGGCGCTCACGCCGACCTACGGCGACCCGACCCGGACGGTGCGGGTGTCGCCCGGGGACTTCTTCGGCGACCTGACCTGGTCGCCCAACGCGCCGACCGACCCGCGGTTCGGGGTCTGGCCGCTCATCGCCGGGACGTTGCAGGTGGCCGGCGTGGCGATGGCGTTTGCGATCCCCTGCGGTCTGGTGACGGCGATCTGGCTGAGCGAGTACGCGCCGGGGCGCGTGCGGGCCGTGCTCAAACCCATCCTCGAGGTGCTCGCGGGCATCCCGACGGTGGTGTTCGGGTTCTTTGCGTTGGCGTTCATCACGCCGGTGCTGCAGGGCCAGTGGTGGAAGGTCCCGATGCGCGACCCGGCGACCGGGCAGGCGGTGCTGGGCGCCGACGGCCAGCCGACGATGGTCCCGATCTTCTTCGAGTGGATCAGCGGGTACAACGCGCTGGCCGCGGGGCTGGCGGTGGGGATCATGTGCCTGCCGATCGTGACGTCTCTCACCGAGGACGCGCTGCGGGCCGTGCCCCGGGCGTTGCGTGAGGGCTCGTACGGGCTGGGGGCGTCGCGGTTCGAGACGTCGATCCGGGTGGTATTCCCCGCGGCGCTCTCGGGGGTGATCGCGGC
>JBCCXV010000310.1:0-3262 GCA_039191195.1 Planctomycetota bacterium | reverse complement strand
CTCGAGGGCCGACGGCTCGGGACACATGACGCGGAGGGTCCGCTGGGTGTCCTTGAAGTTGAGCAGGCGGTTGAAGAGGGACAGGTCGAGGAGCTTGCGTTTCCAGCGGTCGAGGCGGTCGGGGTCTTTCTCTTCTGTCGGCGTCGCGGATTCGTCGAAGCGGTCGGGGTTGACTTGGAAGGTGAAGCGGTTGTCAGGCGCGGGGGTATCGCCGTGTGTGGACGGGTGGGCGGCGTCTTCCGGGGGTGCGGGTTCGGCGTGGAGGGGCAGCGGGCGCACGCCGGCTTCGCGTGCGCGGCGGACGTCGAGCAGCAGGCCGTTCGACTTGTCGTGGAGCCATCGGCGGGCGGCTTCGACGGCGCCAGTGAAGTCGGAATCGGGTTGCGTGAGCCGGGTGGCCTCGACGGGGACGATCTCGTCGAGTTGAGCGCGTTTGTCGGCGGGGCCGAGGTCGTCTAGGGCGGCGTCGGGGAAGCGCTGGTCGGTGGTCCAAAACGCGGGCAGGGCGTGGCCGTCGGCGATGAGGATCAGCGGGTGGAGGCCGGCTTGTTCCCAGAGGCCGGCGAGGAGGAGCGCGAGGTCGAGGCAGGCGCCTTGCTTGGCGTCGAGCACGCGGTCGGCGAAGCGGACGCGTTGGCCGTGTTGTTCAAAGCTTGCGGGGGGGCTGACGTAGCGGAGGTCTTGCTTGTGCAGGGCGAGGAAGCAGGCCTCGGCGATCTGGGCGGCGCGGGTGGGGTTCTTGGATTGGTAGCCGTCGAGTGCGGACTCGCCGGTGGCCTGGGCGAGGTGGTCGGAGCCCTGGGACAGCAGGGGTTCGAGGGCGGGGTGGTTTGGGGTGACGAAGGCGGCGAGGATCTCGGGGAGGACCGACACGCCGGGCCAGTGGTCGGCGGGGAGCAAGTCGACGGGCAGGCGGTGTTCGGCGAGGGGGACGCCGGCGGGGTCGCGGGCTTGGATGACGAGGTGGGCGTGCTCCCGCTCGGTGCGTTTGGCGAGGGAGGCGGGGTCGGGCTCGAGGCGGACGTCGGTGAGTTCGCAGTGCTGGCCGGGTTCGAGTTGGGCGAGGGTGGCGGACCAGCGGGCGGCGTCGCCGGAGAGGCTGGCGTGGACTTGGACGCCGGCGAGGGGGCGGGAGCCTTGGTGGTCGATGCGGATGCGTTCGACGACCGGGGCGCCGCGTTGGAGCAGGGCGTAGCTGACGACGGGCCTGGCTTCGGCGGTGATGCGGAGGGCCGGGGCGGTTGGCGGCGCGGTTGGGGTTTGGCCGGGGTGGGTCATGGTGAGGGGTACGGTACGCGGCGGGTGGTGTGGGTGAGAAGGGTTTATGCTGGTGCGGCTGGCGATCTGCCGGCGATAGGAGCATCGGCAGTGGGCATCGACGGACCGAGTGGACCGAGTGGCGCGGGCGGGGCGGGGCGTGCGGACGGTCCCGATCGCGCGGGCGCCGCCGGCGGGGTTAGGGGGCCGGGGTTCGACCCGACGCGCGGGGTGTCGGCGGGCGGGTCGGCGGGTGCGGCTGCGGGTGCGGGGGCGTCGCTGTCGGTCGACGCGTCGGCGATGCGTGACCGGATCCGGGCCGGGGTCGAGCGGGGCGAGTCGCGTCAAGAGATCCTGGACGGGTTGGTGTCGGACCGGCTGACGAAGGGCCTGCCCGGGGCGACGCCGGCGGCGGGCAAGGCCGTGGCGGAGACGATCCGTCAAGACCCGGCGCTGTCGCGTCTATTTGAAGAGCTCTATGCGGCGGCGCTGACCGAGGCGCCCCCGCGCGACGGGGGCGTGGCGTGATCCGACGCGCGGCGCGGCTGGTTTCGGCGGTGGTGCTGGCGGGGTTGGTGGGTCTATCGACGGGGTGCGACCGCGGCGTGTCGGTGGCGACCACGGGCGACGAGTACGAGGCCAACCGGATCGTGGTGGAGCTGGTCTCGCAAGGCATGCACGGGGTGGAGAAACGCGCGACCGGCGATCGTCGCAACCCGGGTTGGTCGATCGTGGCGCCGGCCGAGTTTGCGGAGGATGCACGGCTGACGCTGGTGGCGCTGGGTTTGCCGCGTCCGGTTCGGCCGGGCCTGGCCGAGGCCGTGGAGGCGGGCGGGCTGATGCCGTCGGCGGTGGACGATCGGATGCGGCTGATGCACGCGCTGGCCGGGGAGCTCGAGCGGACGTACCTGACGTACGACGGCGTGGTCGAGGCGCGGGTGCACTTGGCGATCCCCGAGGCGCGGGGCCTTGGGCTGCTGGATCGGCCGGCGCCTGCGGTGGAGGGGGTGACGGCGTCGGTGTTGCTGAAGCATGTCGCGCTTGAGGGCGGGGCTTCGGGGGGCGTAGCCGGGGGTGCTTCCGGGGGCGTGCCGGATGCGGACACGGTGGCGCGGCTCGCGGCGCAGGCGGTGGAGGGGCTGGAGGCTGGCGACGTGGTGGTTTCGATGACGCCGTCGTCGCTCGGGCTGGTGGAGCTGCCGGCGGTGCAAGGGGACGGCGCGTCGAGCCTGGCGTCGAAGCAGCAAGCGCTGGAGGTCCTGTTTGTGGTGCTGGTGGTGTTCGCCGCCGCCGTGTTGGTGCTGGCGTGGAAGCTGTTTCGTCGCGTGGGGCAGGGCGGGGAAGTTCATGCGGTGCGCGGCACGGCCGACTTGGCCGGCAAGGCGGTGTCGGCATGAGAGGCGGCCGCGCGGGTTGGTTGCGGCTGGGGCTGTTGATCGCCGGTTGTGGTTTAGTTCTGAGCGTGGCGGGCGTGGCGGAAGCCCAGACGGCCGGCGACGGGGCGGCTTCGGATGCGCTGCGGGGCATCGGCGAGGGGCCGAGCTTTGGCGAGTCGGTCCGCAGGTCGTTAGTCGCGCTGGCGGTAGTGCTGGGATTGGTTGGGTTGTCGGCGTGGCTCTTGCCGCGGTTGCTTCGCAAGCGGTTTGAGGCCAAGGCCGGTCGCGCGGTGGGGGCGACCGGGGAGGAGGGCGGGTTGCGGGTGGAGTCGTCGGTGGTGCTGGAGCGTGGTCGCCGGGTTTACGTGCTGCGCGTGGGCGATCGGCGGTTCTTGATGGGCGCGAGCGAGCGTGGGCTCGGGCCGGTGATCGAGGCGGGGGCGGCGCCCGGGGGTGCGGACGAAGCGAAAGAGGGTGCGGGGACGGGCGGCGAGGGTTCCGGGCCGGTGTCGTTCGAGGCGGCGTTGCGGGAGCGTCCTCCCGCGGCGGGCTGAGTGTTTGTCTAGGTTTTTCGAGAGGGTTTAGGGATGGAGTTCGCGTCGCCGATGGAAGCGGGCAGCGCGGGGTTG
>JBCCXV010000309.1:0-3276 GCA_039191195.1 Planctomycetota bacterium | reverse complement strand
TGCTGGATGCGTTGCATCTGTTCGAGCAGGGGCTGGGCGTCGAGCTTGGCCTCGGCGCTGGCGTCGGACAGGTAGACCTTCAGGCCGTCCTCGATCATCTTCTCGACCGAGGCGTCGTCGATGCGTTCCTCGGCGGCGAGGCCCTCGGTCTGGGCCTTTGTGAGGTCGGCCTGCGCTTTTTCGACGAGCGACTGGCGCTCGCTGCGGCTCATCTGGTTGAACGCCGCCACGAACTGCCGGATGGCGACGTCGAAGGTCTCTTCGAGGTACCGCTGGCGCTCGGCGGGGGACATGGCCTCGAACTCCTGGCGGAGCCGCGCCTCGAAGGCCGGGTCTCGGCGGTCCTCGAAGCTCAGGCGGTTGACCGAGGCGGCCAGGCGGTCAAGGTAGTCGGCCCGGGCGTCGCCGGAGAGCGTATGCAGCGGGGTCTGGTCGACCATGGCCACGACTTTGTCGGCGGTCATCTTCGCCGAGCCGGCGGCCCACATGACCGCGGCCACGGCGCCCCAGACGACGCACGCGGCCACCCCGGCGGCCATCCAGATGCGCTGCTTCTTCACGGCCGGATACTAGGACCCGCGGGGGCGTCGGGGCGTGTCGCGTGGTTGGCTTATCGCAGGGCGCGTCGGAGCCGGTCGGCCAGCTGGTCGAAGACGATGACGCTGGCGGCGAGCACGGCGAGGATCACGCCGACGACGTGCCAGTTGGCCCATTCGACGGCCAGCTTCAGGTCATAGCCCAGCCCGCCGGCGCCGACGACCCCGAGGACGCTGGCGGCGCGGAAGTTGTACTCGAGCATGAACACGCAGCTGGAGGCGATGGCCAGGCGGCTGGCCGGCCAAGTGGCGGCGAGGAAGGCCTCGGGCCCGGACATGCCGAGGCTGCGGAGCGCCGCGGGCGACTTGTCGTCGACCGACTCGAAGGCCTCGTAGAAGAACTTGGTCAGGTAGCCGGTGGAGTAGGCCGCGAGGGCGACGACGCCGGGCGCCGGGCCGAGTCCGAGCAGGCCCACGGCGAGCAGCGCCAGGAGGATCGAGGGGACCGAGCGTAAGACGTTGAGCGCGAGTCGCGTGGGCACCCGGATCCAGGCGGGGCCGACGTTCTTGGCGGCAATCGCCGCGAGGGGCAGCGACCAGGTGATGGCCGCGACGGTGCCGAGCAGGGTCATGGCTAGGGTTTGCAAGAACGACACGCCGAGGCGGCGCCAGGGCATGCCGGCGAACTGCTCTTGGGTGGGCACGAGGCGTCGCGTGAATGCCTGGAGGTTGGGCCAGAGGCGGGACCAGCGCACGTCCGTCCAGCCGGTGGCCCAGACCGACCACCCGATCGTGGCCAGGACGAGCAGGGTTCCGGCGGTCCAGGCAAGCATGCGCCAAACGCTGTCTTTGGCATTGGCGGCGGAGGCCTGCGCGACGGCAGCCGGTTGATCGTCGGGACACACCGCGCAGAGCCCGTCGCGGCTCGGCGACAGCACCGCCAGCGCCCCCCGGCTTTGGGTCGGCGCCACGATGCTGGGGGGGGCGGGCGCGATGCGGCCGTCGCGCATGCCGACGATGCGGTCGGCGTAGGCCTCGGCCAGCTCGCAGTCGTGCAGGACCGACACGAGGGTGACGCGCTGCTGGCGGCAGGCGGAGTCGAGCATCGCCATGACGGCCCGGGCCGAGCCGGCGTCCAGGGCGGACACGGGCTCGTCGGCCAGCACGATCGCGGGTTGCGCCATCAGCGCGCGGGCGATGGCGACGCGCTGTCGCTCGCCCCCGGACAGCCGCCCCGTGCGCGTCGATGCGCGCTCGGACAGTCCCATCACGCCAAGAAGTTCGACGGCTTCGCCGGCGAGTTGGCGGCGGCGTTGAATACGGCGCCACCAACCGAGGTCGCGGCCCGCTGCGCCGTGCATCACGTTGCGCAAAGCCGAGGTCCGCTCGACCAGGCGGTAGTCCTGGTAGACCCGGGCGGCGTGGCCTTGGCGGCGGAGTTCGCCCGCGGTGAGCGTCACCTCTCCCGCGAGACAGTCCAAGAGCGTCGTCTTGCCAGAGCCGGACGGCCCGACGATGGCGACGTGCTCGCCGCAGCGCACCTCGAGGCTGATGGATCGCAGGGCCTCGACGCCGTTAGCGAAGGTGACGCAAGCGTCGGAGACCTCGACGCTGCAGGCTTCGTTGGCGTCGGGGGCGGCGCGTGGCGTCGCGGGCGGGTGGTCGGCCGGCGCTTGGGTGGGGGCGTCGGGCTCGACGGCCACTTTGCTCACTTATTGAGCCCCTGGAGGGGCACGCCGGTGGCCTGGACGGCGTCGATGGCGGCGGCGACGTGCTGGTCTTCTTCGACGGTCACGAACGACGACGTGCCGTAGACGTCGGCGAGCAGGTCGGGCTCTTGCTGGGAGAGTTCGAGCAGGGCGTCGCGCACCTTGCCGGCCCAGGCGTCGGGCAGGCCTTTGCGCACACACACGATGTGCGTGGGCACGCCGGGGGTGCGGGCGAGGACGCGGAGTTGGTCGCGTTCTTCTGCGGTGAGATAGACGTCGGCGCGGGGGCCTTCGACGGTGTAGTAGCTGACGGCGCAGGCGTCGGCGGCGCCGTTGACCACTTGCCGCAGGGCTTGGGCGTAGCCGCCGCCGTACTGGACCTGCTCGAAGGCGGCGTCGGGCGTTTGGCCCGGCGCGATCACGCCGTCGCGGGCGAGGCGCAGCATGGCGAAGACGAAGCCGCTGGTGCTGGTCGGGCTGGTGAAGCAGAAGGTGCTCTCGCTCGCGGCGGCCTTGAGGTCGGCCATGGTTTGCAGCGGGCTGTCCTTGCGGACGACGATGAGCGAGTCGTAGTCGGTGCGCTGGACGCCTTGGGTGTCGGGCCGCTGCTCGGCGAGGATCAGGCGGGCGCCGCCGTCGCGTCGGGCGAGGAGGAACGGCAGGCTGCTGACGTAGGCGACGTCGGCCTGCTCGGAGATCAGGGCTTGGACCGACGCCGAGTACCCCGCGGGCACGACCACCTCAACCGGGACGCCCAGGCGCTGGCTGAGGCGCTGCGAGACGCGTTCGGCGGCGGCGGCGAGGGAGTCGGGGTCTTTCTGCTTCTGGAAGACGAAGACCAGCTTGGCGACCTCGGTGTCTGGGCCGGCGGCCTCGGCGGCGTCGCCGGCGGGCGTCTCGCTGTCGCAGCCGGCGGCCAGGGCGACGGCGAACAGCAGCGCCGCGACCCAGCTGGACCGGCTCCACCAGGGCTTGGTGAGGGTTTGTGCTCGGCGGAGGTCTCGAAGTCGGCGCACGTCGTGCTCCCGTTG
>JBCCXV010000308.1:0-3284 GCA_039191195.1 Planctomycetota bacterium | reverse complement strand
TTGCGGTCGCGCCCGCGCAGGCCGTAGGAGCCGGCGAAGAGGTCGAGGAACTCCCAGCACTTGAGGTCGTCGTGGACGGGGGACTGGTCGGGCATGTAGCCGACGACGGCCCGGGCGCTGGCGGGGTGCTCGATGGTCTCGTGGCCGGCGATGTAGGCCTCGCCGAAGGTCGGCCGGCGGAGGGTGGCGAGCACGCCGAAGGTGCTGGTCTTTCCGGCGCCGTTGGGGCCGACCAGGCCGTAGACCTCGCCCCAGGGGATGCGGAGGTTGAGGTTCTGGACGGCGGCGACGTCGTCGTAATCGACGCGGACATCGACGGTGTGCACGGCCAGGTCGTGGGGGTCGTGCTCGGCGGGCGCGTCGGTCCCGGGAGGTTCTTCAAAGGTGGGCGCGGGGTCCATGGGATGGATCATCGCCCGCGGTACGCCTTGGCGGCAAGCCGGGTTCTCGGGAGGTGCGGCCGGTCTGGCTTCCGCTTGGCGGTCAGACGGATGCGGCCTCGGGCAGCAGCATGCCCCGGCCGACGGCGTCGGCGATGCGGGCCAGTTGCGGCATGAGCTCGCTGAGTGCCGCGGGGTTGATGGACTGGGCGCCGTCGGTGAGGGCGTGCTCGGGGTCGGGGTGCATCTCCAGGGCTAGGCCGTCGGCGCCGGCGGCGATGGAGGCCCGGCACATGGCGGGGACGAGCCTTGCGACGCCCGTGCCGTGGCTGGGGTCGGAGACGACCGGCAGGTGCGTGCGGTCTTTGAGCTCGGCCACGGCGGCGAGCGACAGCGTGTTGCGGCTGAACTTCTCGAAGGTGCGGATGCCGCGCTCGCAAAGGATGACATTGGGGTTGCCGTGGGCCAGGAGGTACTCGGCGGCCTGGAGGTACTCGTCGAGGGTCATCCACATGCCCCGCTTGAAGAGCACGGGGGTCTGCGTGGACTTGCCGATGGCTTCGAGCAGGCGGAAGTTCTGGGCGTTGCGCGTGCCGATCTGGATGCAGTCGGTGTAGCGGTCGACCAGTTCGATGTCGGTCTCGGCGACGACCTCGGTGACGATGGGCAGGCCGGTCTCTTCGCGGGCTTCGGCGAGGTATTCGAGGCCTTCTTCGCCCAGCCCCTGGAAGGAGTAGGGGTTGGTGCGGGGCTTGAAGGCGCCGCCGCGGAGGGCGTGGGCGCCGGCGGCGCGGGCGGCGCGGGCCGACTCGAGGATCTGCTCACGGCTTTCGACCGAGCAGGGCCCGGCGATGACCGAGACGTTGGTCCCGCCGAAGACGCAGCCGTCGCCCTGGCCGAGCCGGACCGGGGTGGTCTGCATGTGGTGCTCGGAGCGGGCGGACATCTTGTAGGGCTTGAGGACCTTGAGGACGCGGTCGACGCCGGCGGCGGTCTCGAGGACCGAGCCGTCTTTCTTGCGGTCGTCGCCGATGACGGCCACGACGGTGAGGTCGGTGCCGACGATCGGGTGCGGGGTCAGACCCATGTCGGTGATGAGGTTCTTGACGTGGTCGACTTGGTCGGGGGTGGCTTCGGCACGCATGACGACGATCATGGCGGGGCTCCGGGACGATTCGCTCGGGGGAGAGGGACGGGGCTCCGGAGCGAGTTCCGGGGGCCCCTGGTTCCGTGGGAGGGTGAAAAAAAACCCTCGCTTGTCGCGAGGGTCGGTCTGGGCTTCGGGTCAGTTCAGGACAGAAGCGTCATCCGATCCGCACGACGGCGGGACGGGGCGTAAACACAAAAAACCAGAAATAGGCGGTCACGAGACGCTTCATGGCTGAAAGCATGGCTGATTCTCGGCGGAAGTCAAGCCCCAGCCCCCCGGAAGCACGGAAACGCAAGAAGGCCGTCGGAATTCCGGGACGGGATGACAGCCACACCACGAGACCTTGGGGTCCCCCTGGCCGGGGCGTGGTTCCGGGGCCGGGGCCGGGGCCGGGGCCGGAAGAGGATTGCGGGCGAGAGGACTCGAACCTCCACGGGTGTTACCCCACTGGAACCTAAATCCAGCGCGTCTGCCAATTCCGCCACGCCCGCGGCGAGTCGGCATGATAGGGGCGATGGGCCTGATCCTCGGCATCGAGACGAGTTGCGACGAGACCGCGGTGGCGGTGGTGCGCGACGGTCGCGCGGTGCGGTCGAGCGTGGTGGCGTCGCAGCACGAGCTGCACGCGGACTTCGGCGGGGTGGTGCCCGAGATCGCCAGCCGTGCGCATTTGGAGCGGATCGGGCCGGTGCTGCGGAAGGCGCTCGGCGAGGCCGGGGTTGGGTTGGACGAGATTGACGCGGTGGCGGTGGGGCACCGGCCGGGGCTGGTGGGGTCGCTGATCACCGGGGTCTCGGCGGCCAAGGCGCTGGCGTGGCGGCTGGGCGTCCCGCTGGTGGGCGTCGATCACGTGCGGGCGCACCTTTACGCGCCACTCCTGACCCCGGAAGTGTCCCAGGAAGTTTCCCCGGAAGACGGGGTGCGCCTCGGTAAGGACGCCGAGTTGCGTGGCTTGTTCCCCGCCCTGGGGCTGGTGGTGTCGGGCGGGCACACGAGCCTGTACCTGGTGGAGTCGCCGCTGGTGATGCGACGGCTAGGCAAGACCATCGACGACGCGGCGGGCGAGGCGTTCGACAAGGCCGCGGTGATGCTGGGTGTGGGTTTCCCGGGCGGGCCGAAACTCGACGCGCTGGCCGAAGGCGGCGACCCGCGGGCGGAAGACATGCCGCGGTCGCTGCTGGGCAAGGCGAGCCTGGACTTCTCGTTCAGCGGGCTCAAGACGGCGCTGCTGTACCGGGTGTGCGGGCGGCCGGAGCGCGGGGCGAGCTTCGGCGGGATGGACCGTGTGGTCGAGGCGGCCAAGCGGCTGTCGGAGACCGAGCGGGCGGACCTGGCGGCGTCGTTCCGTCGGGCGGTGGTCGAGGTGCTGGTCAAGAAGCTCGAGCGCGCAGCGGAGCAGCTCGGCGCCCAAGGCACGCCGGTGCACGGGCTGCTGGTGGGAGGCGGGGTGTCGGCGAACCGGGAGCTGCGTCGTCGTCTGCCGGAGCTGGCCCAGAGGCTGGGGCTGGGGCTCCGGGTCCCGCCGATGGCGTACTGCGTGGACAACGCGGCGATGCTCGCCGGGCTGGCGCACCACCGGCTGGAAGCGGGCGAGGCCGACGACCTTTCGCTATCGGTTTCGAGTTCCGGCGTCGACGCGGCGGCCGCGCCGGGGTGAGTGGGGGCTGCTACGGTTCGGCCGAGATGGGCGAGACCGGCGACAACGCGCACGGCCTGACGCTGACGTTCCTGGGATCGGGGACGTCGGCGGGGGT
>JBCCXV010000307.1:0-3296 GCA_039191195.1 Planctomycetota bacterium | reverse complement strand
AGTTGCTTTTCGATGGCCTCGCTTGTTAAAGACCTCGTCGACGCCGGCATCCACTTCGGACACCGCGCGACCCACTGGAACCCGAAGATGTCCCCGTACATCTTCGGCAAGCGCAACAAGATCCACATCATCGACGTCAAGCAGACCATCAAGGGCCTGCTCCTGGCGCGACGGTTCCTCACCAAGACCGTCGCCGACGGCAAAGACATCCTCTTCGTAGGAACCAAGCGGCAAGCCCGCGGAGCCGTCGAACGACACTCCCGCGACTGCGGCATGCACTACTGCTCCGAACGATGGCTCGGCGGCACCCTCACCAACTTCGCCACCATCCGCCAACGCCTCAAGCGACTCGAAGAGCTCGAACGCATCGAAGAGTCCGGCGAGATCGACAACTACTCCAAGAAGATGGAGTCCCAGCTCCGCCGCGAGAAGGCCAAGATCCTCCGCAACCTCGAGGGCATCCGCAACATGACCAAGCTGCCCGGCGCCTTGGTCGTCATCGACGTGGGTCACGAGACAAACGCCGTCAAAGAAGCCCGCAAGCTCGGCATCCCCACCGTCGCCCTCATCGACACCGATAGCGACCCCGACTTCGCCGACATCCCCATCCCCGGCAACGACGACGCCATGCGCTCCATCGACCTGATCGTCGGATCGCTCGCCGCCGCCTGCAACGAGGGCAAGACCGCCCGCGCCCAAAACGCCAAGGCCGACCCCGGCGACGACGACGGCGACGCCAAGCCCCGCCGCCGATCGCGAAGGGCCCAGTACTCGGCCGACGCGCCCGCCACCGACGCCCCCGCGCCCGCCGAAGACGCCCCCGCCCCGGCCACCGACGCCGCGGCCCCCGCCGCCGCCGGCGCCACGCAGCCCACCGCCTAAGAACCCGGGCCTCCCCGCCGGGACGCCCGCCGATCGAACAGCCATCTTCATCCCCCAAGCCCGTGCGGCGTCGCCCCGTCGCGACACCGTGCCCGAGCCCGCCGATCCTGACCCCACAGCCCTCCCGCCCCGCACAGGACCGCCCGCCATGCCCGCCACCATCTCCGCCAAAGATGTCGCCAAGCTCCGCCAAGCCTCCGGCCTGGGCATGATGGAGTGCAAGAAGGCCCTCACCGAAGCCGAGGGCGACTTCGACCGCGCCGCCGAGATCATCCGCACCAAATACAAGACCAAGATGGAAGGCCGCTCCGACCGCGAGTCCACCGAGGGCCGCGTCGCCATCGCCGTCGCCCCCGGCCGCGCCAAGGCCGCCCTGGTCCAGATCAACACCGAGACCGACTTCACCGCCAACAACGACAAGTTCATCGACATGGCCCAGAAGGTCGCCGACCTCGCCCTCGACACCGAGCCCGGCGACGTCGCCGCCAACGACGCCATGAACGCCGCCATCGACGAGGTCAAGCTCGTCACCCAAGAGAACATCCAGTTCGGACAAGGCAAGGTCTTCGGCGGGCCCGGCAAAACCGTCGGCTCCTACGCCCACTTCACCGGCCGCACCGGCGTCCTCGTCGAAGTCCAGGGCGAATGCCCCGAGGACGTCCTCAAAGACCTCTGCATGCACGTCTCCGCCATCGTCCCCGCCCCCCTGGGCGTCTCCGAAGACGACATCCCCGCCGAGGCCGTGGAAGCCGAAAAGAAGATCGCCCTCAAAGACGCCATCGACTCCGGCAAGCCCCAAGAGATCGCCGAGAAAATGGTCACCGGCAAGATGCGCAAGTACCTCGACTCGGTCGCCCTGCTCCGCCAGCCCTTCGTCAAAGACGACAAGAAGCAGGTCAAAGACATCCTCCCCGCCGGCGCCACCATCACCCAGTTCGTCAAGTACCAGGTCGGCGGCTAAATCCGCCCCGCCGCCACCGGCAGGCAAGCGCAACCCCCATCAACACCACCCGGGCCGCAAGCCCATAGGCTCTCGGTGCGCCTGCGCCCCCACCGGAAGCCCCGCGATGGCCCGCCACAACCGCACCCCGTCTCGCTTCACCGCGCCCGCCATCGCCGCCGTCGGCGTCCTTCTCGCCTGCGCGACAGACGCCCGGGCCCACCCCACAACCCAGCCCGCTACGCAACCGTCCACTCAGCCCGCCACACAGCCGTCCACCCAACCAGCCGACGAAGAGCTACGCGCCCAGCTCCTAGACGCCGCCCCGCACCTGCGATTCACCAACGCCGTCGACAGCGCCCACCCCCAAAGCCGCGTCGGCCTGTCCATGTCCGCGCCCATCCCCGAGCTCGGCCACGTCGCCTTCACCCTCACCGCCGAGGCCTTCGACACCGGCCGCGCGCGACTCGAGATACGACTCGCCGACGGCAAGACCTTCATGCTCGCCGACCACCAACGCGTCCTCTGGGTCGAGCCCCGCTCCGGCGACATCCGATGGACCCCGGGCTCCTTCGCACTCCAGGCCGTCACCGGCGAAGACGACGACGGCGAGTCCGCCGACATCGGTTTCGTACTCCACAGCGCCAACAACCGACCGCCAACCCCGCCCTCGGTCCGCTTCGAAATCGACCGTCTCCTCCAAGCCGCCCTGCGACGCGGCGCCGACTTCCAGCACCGAGACGACGGCGCCGTCGCCATCACCGCCAGCAACCGCAAGTCGCGCAGCGTCTTCGTCCCCGCCGAGCCCCCGCCGGCCCCGCACGCCCCCTGCGCATTCCGGCAACTCCGCTTCGAGGGACTAGGCGAACCCGACGACACGCCCGCCCAAGCCGCCCTGCATTTCGAGCCCATCGTCGACGCGCCCAGCATCCCCGCCACCCAGGCCGTGCTCGACGCCGCCGCCGCCCAGGGCCTCGACGTGAGCGAGGCCTCGGGCATCAACCTCATGCTCCAACTCCGCCGGCTCCTCGGGGTCGAGTGGTCCGAGCAAGGCGCCGCCTCCGCCGAACTGATCGACGCCGTCGAGCCTTAGACACGTCCACCGCCTCCCACAACCCTCCGGGAGCCGCGCCGGCTCGGGTACCATGAACGGCTCGGAGCCCGCTCGCATGACCACCACCCCCGCCCAAACCGCCGCCCCCAACCACGCACCCGCAGAAGCCTTCACCCCGCCTTCCGGCCAGGTCTGGATCGACGGCGCACTCGTCCCCGCAGCACAAGCCTCCGTCTCCGTCTTCGACCACGGCGTCCTCTACGGCGACGGCGTCTTCGAGGGCATCCGCGCCTACCACGGCCGCGTCCTCAAGCTCGAGTCCCACCTCAAACGGCTCGAAGAGTCCGCCCGCGCCATCCGGCTCGACATCCCCTACTCCCTCCCCCAACTCGACGCCGCCGTCCGCCAAACCCTCGAGGT
>JBCCXV010000306.1:0-3324 GCA_039191195.1 Planctomycetota bacterium | reverse complement strand
GGGCGTGGCCAGGCCGACGTTTACCAACGGACCGGCGGCGATGGACCAGAGCACGGGCCCGGGCTTGGCCGGGGGCAGGACGAAGGCGACCCCGCCACGCGGCCAGAGGAGGATGCTCTCGGCCTTGCCGCCGACGTGCCGGCAGGCCAGGGCGTGGCCGAACTCGTGGAGCAGGACGATGGCGAAGAGGGACAGGTAGATGGCGGCGTCGACGCCGAGGTGGCCGGTGAAGCCTTGGTAGAGCAGGAGCCAGCCGGCGATGAGGAACCACGTCCAGTGGAGGGAGACGGTGATGCCGCGGAAGGCAAAGAGTCGGAAGGCGCCGTTCGATCCGTTCATGGCGGAACCTTAGGTGGGGGCTTGACCCTTGGCGCGGCGGGGGAATGATCGTCTTTCGTATTGCGTGGATCGTGGTTGAACGCCGAGACGGCAGAGAGGGTGGATATGGACGCATCGAACGGCACCAAGACGGCGATCGTGACGGGCGCCGGCAGCGGGGTGGGGCGCGATCTGGCGTTCCTGCTGGCGGAGGAGGGTGTCGCCGTGGTGATGGTGGCGCGGACCGAGGCGAAGCTGCGGGAGGCCGAGGCGTACATCCGGGAAGAGGTTGGGCCCGAGGCGGCGGTGGAGGTGTCGCCGTGCGACGTGTCGGACTCGGGGGCGGTGCGTGCGCTGGTGGACGGCGTGGCCGAGCGGCACGGTTCGGTGGACTACTTGGCGAACGTGGCGGGCGCGGCGCCGATCCAGCCGATTGCGCGGATCGAGGACGACGCGCTGCGGGCGAACCTGGCGGTGAACTTCGAGTCGGTGGTGTATACGACCCGGGCGTGCTGGCCGTATTTCAAGAAGCAGAAGTCGGGCGCGGTGTGCAACGTGTCTTCGATGGCGGCGTTCGACCCGTTTCGGGGGTTCAACATGTACGGGGCGGCGAAGGCGGCGGTGAACTTGTTTACCAAGGCGACGTCGGACGAGGGGGCGTCGATCGGGGTGCGGGCGGCGGCGGTGGCGCCGGGCGCGATCGAGACGCCGATGCTGCGCGAGAACTTCTCGGTGAAGGCGATCCCGGAGGCGAACACGCTGGACCCGCTGGACGTGGCGGCGGTGATTCGCGACGTGTTGCTGGGTCGGCGGGAGGTTTCGCCGGGCGAGACGATTCAGATGCCGAGCCCGCATTGATGCGCCGCAGAGACTCGTGACGAGCCGCGCGCGTCAGCATTAGCAAGCGGGGCATGCCGCGTGTGCACTCGATGCCGGGCGGGAGCCTTGGGCGATGCCGGACGCACCGGTTCGAGGCCCCGCTCCCACACGGTCGCGGCTCGTTTGGGCGATGTGTTCGAGCCCCGCGTGCCAGTAGTCGCGGAATTCGTCGGCGTCGCGCATCTTGCGGACGTGGCGGCGGAGGTTAGGCCAGGGTTGCAGGTGCGGCGAGTACTTGGCGATCCGGAAGCGGATCGTGTGCACGGCGAAGCGTTCGTCTCGGAACCGGCAGAGGTCTTCGAAGTGCCGGAGCACCAGGCGGGCGCGCTGGAGGCGTGAGATGGGGTCGGGTTCGACGCCGGTCTTGAGGTAGGCGGCGGCTTGGCGGAAGAGCCAGGGGTTCCCGAGTGCGCCGCGGGCGACCATCACGCCGTCGCAGCCGGTGACGGCGAGCATGCGCTGGGCGTCTTGGGGGGTTTGTACGTCGCCGTTGCCGATGACCGCGACGCTTGGGTGATGCTTCTTGACGGCTTCGACGACGCGGGCGATGCCTTCGAGCCGGACAGAGGGCTTGAAGCGCTGCGCCGTGGTTCGGCCGTGCACGGTGACCGCGGCGGCGCCGGCGTCGGCGAGTTTGGTGGGGAGGGTCTGGTCGATGAGCGCGTCGTCGTCCCAGCCCAGCCGGATCTTGCAGGTGACGGGGATCGACACGGCCTTGGCCACGGCGGCGGTGATGTCTTCGGCGCGGACGGCGTCGCACAGGAGCTTCGAGCCGGCGAAGGTCTTGGTGACCTTGTCGACGGGGCAGCCCATGTTGATGTCGATGGTGGTGGCGCCCTGGGCCTGGGCCCATTGCGCGGCGGCGGCCATGATGGCGGGGTCGGCGCCGTAGAGCTGCATGCACAGCGGGCGATCTTCGGGCGTGGTTTGGGTGAGCCAGCGGGACTTGTCGGTGTCGCGGAGGACGGCCTGTGGGCAGAGGAGGTCGGTGCAGCAGAGGCCGACGCTGCCGTAGGTGCCGTCGCCGACGTCGAGGGGCCCGCCTAGGTGTTGGGGGGCGCAGGATGCTCCGGGGACCGATCGGACGGCGAGGCGGAAGGCCACGTCGCAATAGCCGGCCACGGGGGCCAGCAGGAGGTTCGTGGGCAGGGTGACCGAGCCGATGCGCAGCAAAGCGGGGTTCCGGGGGAGGCGCGGGGCCGGCTCTATACTGGCATGTTTGTACGAGATTCCCAGCCCGAGACGCCCAGTGAAAACCGCGGCCACGACCTCCGACCCCCCCGCCCCCGCCCCCGGTGGTGAATCCACTGCAGTCGCCGGCAACCTGTTCGACGTGCTGCGCGAGCGCGGGCTGGTGTCGCAATGCACCGAAGACGACGCGGCCATCCGCGAGCGGCTGGGTTCGCCGGTGACGTGCTACATCGGGTTCGATCCGACGGCCGACTCGCTGCACGTTGGTTCGCTGCTGCCGCTCATGCTGTTGGCCTGGGCGCAGCGGTGCGGGCACCACGCGATCGCGCTGGTCGGCGGCGGCACTGCTTTGGTCGGCGACCCGTCGGGCAAGAGCGAGGCGCGGAAGATGCTCACGCCCGAGCAGATCAACGCCAACGCCGAGGGCATCCGCAAGCAGATGGGGCTCGTGCTCGACTTCGATCGCGGCGGCAACCCGGCCCGGCTGCTGAATAACGCCGACTGGCTGGCGGAGCTGAAGTGGGTGGACTTGCTGCGGGAGGCGGGGAGCGTGCTGTCGGTCAACCGGATGGTGACGATGGACTCGGTCCGCAGCCGTATGGAGGCCGAGGGCTCGGGGATCAGCTTTCTTGAGTTCAACTACATGGTGATGCAGGCGTTCGACTTCCTGCACCTGCTGCGGAGCACGGGTTGCACGCTGCAGATGGGCGGTCAGGACCAGTGGGGCAACATCGTGATGGGCATCGAGCTGGGCCGCCGGCTGGAGGGCGCGTCGCTGGCCGGGTTGACGACGCCGTTGGCGACGAAGGCCGACGGCAGCAAGTTCGGCAAGAGCGAGTCGGGCAACGTTTGGCTCGACGCCGGGCGGACCTCGCCTTACGAGTTCTTCCAGTTTTGGCGGAACACACCGGACGCGGACGTGGGGTCGTGTCTCCG
>JBCCXV010000305.1:0-3325 GCA_039191195.1 Planctomycetota bacterium | reverse complement strand
TCCAAGAACCCGCCACCGGCGAGACCGTCGCCCGCGCCGACTTCGCCGGACGGCCGCTCCTGGTCATGTTCATCTGCAACCACTGCCCCTTTGTCCACCACGTCGCGCCCGAGCTCGCGCGACTCAGCACCGACTACGCCGACAAACTCGCCATCGTCGCCATCCAGTCCAACGACGTCGACCACTACCCCGACGACGCCCCCGACAAGATGGCCGCCGAGGCCGCCCAGCGCGGCTACCGATTCCCCTACCTCTTCGACCAAGACCAGTCCGTCGCCAAGGCCTACACCGCCGCTTGCACGCCCGACTTCTTCCTTTACGACGCCGACCACTTCCTCGCCTACCGCGGACAGCTCGACGACACCCGGCCCTTCCGCATCGCCTCGGGCCAATACGACGACCGCCACGGCGCCGCCAACGGGGCCGACCTCCGCGCCGCCATCGACGCCGTCCTAAGCGGCCAGCCCCCCGCCGCCGACCAGAAGCCCTCCATCGGCTGCAACATCAAGTGGAAGCCCGGCGGCGCGCCCGCCTACTTCACCGCGTGACACCACAATCCCGCCAAGACAAGAACGTCGCGTGACCGTCGACGACCTCACCGTCGGCCTCGTCCTCGCCGCCGCACTCGCCGTCTTCGTCGGCATGTTCGTCCAGAGCGCCGCCGGCTTCGGCGGGGGGCTCGCGGCCCTGCCCATTCTCCTCTGGGCCGGCTGGCCCGCCCCCGAAGCCATCTGCGTCGTCGTCGCCGCCGCCGTCGCCCAACTCGTCACCGGCGTCTACCGCTACCGAAGCGACGTGCCCTGGAAGCCCGTCGCCCACGTCTCGGCCTACCGCCTGGCCGCCATCGTCCCCGGCATCTTCGTCCTGGACTACCTCGAAGACCGCGGGCCCATCGTCAAGCAAGCCATCGGCGCCGCCGTCATCGCCGCCGCCCTGGCCCGCGCCGCCATCCGCGTCCAGCCACGACCACGCCTCCCCGCCTGGGCCACCGGCGTCACCGGCGTCATCAGCGGCTTCATGGCCTCGGCCGTCGGCATCGGCGGGCCGCCGCTCGTCCTCTGGGCCGCCGCCCACCAGTGGTCCACACGCGCCATCCGCAGCGCCCTGTGGTCCGCCTTCCTCATCAGCATCCCGCCCCTCGCCGCCCTCATGCTCTGGCGCTTCGGCGACCGGGTCATCCCCGGCTGGATCGTCGGCGCCGCCCTCACCCCCGTCTCCCTCGCCGGCATGAGCCTCGGCATGGTCGCCGTCCGACACGCCTCCCCCGACCGACTCCGCGCCGGCATGCTCGCCCTGCTCGTCATCCTCGGGCTCTCCACCTTCTTACAGCCCTGGATCCTCGGGAAGTAAACCGTCGAGAACTAGCGCCTCCGCAATCCGCCCGCCCCGCACACAAGCCCTTCACACGCGCTCGCGCCACACTCACGCGCGAACCGCCCGGCCTCCCGCAGCGTCAACAAACGGATGCGTGCGCGGTAATCTCGCCCGCGTTACGCGCGTCTCCTGCCGGGAACCTCACCCCATTACTCCCCTGCCCGCACCCCGCGAAGAAAGGCGTCCCACCATGACCCGCCTCCGCCCCCGTTCCGCCCGACGCCTCCTCGCCGCCGCCGCTTGCGCCCTCGCCTTGCCGCTGGCCCCCGCCGCGTCGGCTCAAGACGCCCCCTTCTACGCACCCGACGACAACGCCTGGCTCACCGTCGGCTGGGCCGGCGCCGAAGCCCTCGCCCCCGCCTACGACGCCTCGGTCCTCGGACAACTCCTCGGCCCCGACGCCAAGAACATCGACCTCGCCAAGGTCGTCCAGTGGGTCGACGTCGCCTTCGACGACTTCGACCTCCAAGACCCCGTCGTCGCCCCCAACCTCACCCTCCTCCAGGGCGTGCGCGACTGGCCCCTCCGCGCCGAGTTCATCGCCCCCGCACCCCCGCGAATCACCCTCAGCCCCGACGCCGCCGCGGCCCCCGCCATCCTCGACGCCGCCCAGAGCCTCGCCCAACAAGCCGGCGGAGACACCGTCGACATCGTCCAAGCCAACGGCGAAATCACCGTCGCCGCCAGCGGGATGCCCACCTCCGCCGCCCGCAACGGCGCCCCCGCCCAGTTCATGGACGGCCTCGCCGCCAACGTCCAAACCCCGGCCGTCTCCCTCTACGCCAACACCGCTCAGATCACCCAGTTCGCCCTCAGCCAAGCCCCGATGGGTGAAAAGGAAGGACGCCTGCTCGCCGAACTCGGCGCCCTCAGCCTCCAAAGCGCCGGCCTCGTCGCCGGCTTCGATGTCGACGGCATGTGGCGCACCGAAGCCGCCCTGCAACTCGACCCCGCACAGCCCGCCGGCCTCTGGGACGTCACCGAAGGGCCCGGCATCACCGCCGACGACTTCGCCATCGTCCCCGCACAGGCCACCTCCGTCGCCGCGGCCCAGCTCGATCTGCCTCAAGTTCTCCAGATCGTCCGCCAAACCATCCTCACCATCGAGCCCGGCGCCGAAGACGAGCTCGACATGATCAACCAGGCGCCCTCCGCGGTCCTGGGCTCGAACCTCCAAGACTTCGCCGGCAAGTTCGGCCCCACCTGGGTCGCCTACGTCGACCCCCGCGCCCTGGGCCCCTCGCCCGTTGGCGCCGTCCTGCTCAACCGCGCCAACGACCCCCAAGGCGTCGCCGACGCCCTCGAAGCCGCCAACGCCACCCTCGCCGCGGCCATCAAGGGCTTCCTCTCCTCCCAACGCGACGCGCCGCCCCTCACCGTCCGCTTCTTCGCCGTCCAGCGCGACGGCATCACCGCCTACACCCTGCCCGGCGGGTTCGTCCAACCCACCTACGCCGTCATCAACGACTACGTCGTCATCGGCCTCCAACCCCAGGCCGTCCTCCACGCCGCCAAGCACCTCCGCGACGGCGGCGACGCCATCACGGCCACCCCCGCCTTCCAGGCCGCCTGGGCCAAGCAAACCCAAGCCCCCGGCGAGGTCCGCGCCTTCGGCTACAACGACCGCCCAACCACCCTCGCCTCCGGCTACGCCAGCGGGGCCGTCCTCTCCGGACTCGTCGCCGGCCCCTACGCCATCGTCACCGGCGACGACCTCCCCGTGCTCCTGCCCACCTGGGAACAGGCCCAGCAACTCCTCCAACCCTCCTGGTGGGCCCTCCGCCGCGACGCCAACCAACTCCGATTCACCGCCGTCGCCAACACCCCCGCCGACGCCCTGCTCGGCATCAACGCCGGCCCCCTCGCCAGCGTCGCGCCCCTCGCCACCATGACCGGCTTCATGGTCCCCGCCCTCGGCGCCGCACGACAAACCGCTCGACAGACCGCCGAC
>JBCCXV010000304.1:0-3348 GCA_039191195.1 Planctomycetota bacterium | reverse complement strand
TGCCGCAGTCGGTCGGCGCGGTCAACGTCGTCTGCCTCGCCACCGAGCGCCGCACCGACGACGGCGCCGGCGTCTACACCCGGCTGAGCTTCCGCAGCAAGCCTGGGCCCGGGGAGGTCAACGTCGCCGAGCTCGCCAACCGCTTCAACGGCGGGGGCCACGCCCGGGCCGCCGGCGGACGCGTCGAGGCCCCGCTCGACGACGCCCTACCCTCGGTGGTCCAAGCCATCGAAGCCCTCTTTGGCGCCGCCTGACCTCCGCGCCGGCCGCTGAGCGCCGCGCGGAGCCCTGTCATGTGTTGTCATCTCCTGTCGCGCTCTTGTCGCGAGCGCCGAGCGGCCTCGGCGCAAACATCGTTCACGAAGCGGCTTGGCGACGATCCAAGCGGTGACATCAACATTGTGTAGTTCTGCCTATTGCAGACGCCATATCTTGTGGTAGCCTCGCCCAATCACGCGAAGACGGCCGCTTCGCTCGACGGGGAGGAGTCCACCCACGATGCCGGTGCTCTGCGACACCCAGATCCGCGAACTCATCGAGGTCGAGCCCTTCGCCGACGCCGAGAAGCGCCCCGGCAAGATCAGCTACGGCGTGTCGTCCTACGGCTACGACTGCCGGGTCGGCACGCACTTCAAGGTCTTCACGCCCACCTCGCCCACCGGCGGCTTGGCCGTTGTCGACCCCAAACGCTTCGACGACCAGAGCTTCGTGACCGTCGATACCGACGCCGTTGGCGTCGACCACGTGGTGATCCCGCCCAACAGCTTCGCGCTGGCCGAAACGGTCGAGCGCTTCCGCATCCCGCGCGACGTCTTGGCGATCTGCGTCGGCAAGAGCACCTACGCCCGGTGCGGGATCATCGTCAATGTCACGCCGCTCGAACCCGAGTGGCGCGGGCGGGTCACGCTCGAGATCAGCAACACCACGCCGTTGCCGGCGAAGATCTACGCCAACGAAGGCATCGCGCAACTGGTGTTCCTCAAGGCCGACCGGGTTTGCGGACTGAGCTACGCCGACAAGCAAGGCAAGTACCAAGACCAAACCGGGCTCGTGCTGCCCCAGGTGGACTAACGCCCATGCACGCGACCGACCCGGATCGATCCAAGGAGTGGCGCACGGTGTGCGAACGGATTCGTGAAGAGCGAGACGCTCGGGCGCAAGCCCGGGCCAGGCGGCAGCGGCCCTCGGACGGGTCGCGACGACAGGCGGGTTGCTCACGGACGGAACAAGGACGCAACGCCTCCGCCCGCGGGTGACGGATCGGGCACGGAGCGCCACCCGTGCCCGGTCCTCCCCGCACTTTACGGGCGCAGGCCACGCCGATCGCCGGCCGCCTCTCGCTCCTACCGCCCCGCGAGGCCCAAACGCTTCGCGGGGTTTTTGTTGCAACCGACCGCGGTCCGCTTGCGATGGATGCGGCCGCCGCGCCGTGTCACTCCCCACGCCAGTAAAAAACCCCGACGACCAGGGGCCGCCGGGGCTTGTTTTACTCAAGCGTGCTGAGGAGACCGCGGGGAACGCTGCTTTATACCGCGGCGCCGGCGAGGGTCTTGCCGACGCAGCGCAGGTCTTCGCAGGCTTCCTTCACGCGGTCGGCCATCGCCGCCTCGCCCAGCTTCAGGTAGGCACGCGGGTCGTAGGTCTTCTTGTTGCCGACCTCGCCGTCGATCTTCAGGATGCCGTCGTAGTTCTTGAGGAAGTGGTCGGCCACGGCCCGGGTAAAGGCGTACTGGCAGTCGGTGTCGACGTTCATCTTGATGACGCCGTAGTCGAGCGTCTCGTGGATCTCGTGCTTGGCCGAGCCCGACCCGCCGTGGAACACGAGCCAGAACTTGGCATCGTCGCCGAACTTGGCCTTGATGGCGTCTTGGCCCTGCTTGAGGATGCCGGGTTCGAGCTTGACGGCGCCGGGCTTGTACGCGCCGTGCACGTTGCCGAACGTGGCCGCGAACATGTACTTGCCGTCCACGTGCTGCATCCGCTCGTAGACGCGGACCATGTCTTCCGGCGTGGTGTAGAGGGCTTCGTCGGGCGTGTCTTCCGAGCCGGCGGCGCCGTCTTCTTCGCCGCCCACGACGCCCGCCTCGATCTCGATCATCTGGCCGATCTTGGCCATCCGCTCGTAGATCGGCACCGACAGGTCGAGGTTCTCTTCCAGCGGCAGGCCCGAGGCGTCGAGCATGTGCGAACTGAACAGCGGCAACCGGCCCGACTTCACCCGCTCTTCGCTGATCTCGATCAGCGGGATCAGGAAGTCGTCCACGTTCTTGGGCGGGCAGTGGTCGGTGTGGATCGCCACGTTGATCGGCAGCCGGGCCGCGACCCGGTGGATGTGCTCGGCGATGCTCACCGCGCCCACGACCATGTCGCCCACGGCTTGGCCTGAGGCGAACTTGCCGGCGCCGGTCGACACCTGGACGATGCCGTCGGACTCGAGCTCGGCGAAGGCCTTGAGCGCCGCGTTGGCGGTCACCTCGCTGCTCACGTTAATGGCCGGATAGGCGAACTTGTGCTCGAAAGCGTTGTCCAGCATCCGGGTGTAGGTCTCGAAGTCGGCGACGGGCATGGCGATCCTTCTCGGGGTTAGGGGCGGGCCGCGGGGTGCGACCTCTGCGAGCCCCGCATTATTAGGGACTCGGCCCCGGCCGCAAGCCCGGCGGTGGGGTACAACCCTCCCATGCCGCCCGCCGCGCCCCCCATCGCTTCGGCCAAGTCGAGCCTGACCGCCCCCCGGGGCTTCCGCGCCGCGGGCGGGACCTGCGGCATCAAACCCAGTGGCAAACCGGACTTGGCGCTCCTGGCGGCCGACGCTCCGTGCGCTGCGGCCGGCGTGTTCACCCGCAACCGGCTGCCCGGCGCGGCCGTTCGAATCGGCAAGCGCCACCTGGCCCGGGCCCGGAAGACCGGCGGGGGCGTGCGCGCCGTGGTCTGTAACAGCGGCAACGCCAACGTCGCGACGGGGCGGCGGGAGTCCCAGGACGCCCTGGCCATGTGCCGGGCCGCCGCCGACGCCCTGGGGTGCGACCCCCGCCAAGTCTTGCCGGCCTCGACCGGCGTGATCGGGCGACCGCTTCCCATCGACCGCATCACCGACGGCGTCGCCGCGCTCGCCGGCGACCTCCGACGCGGGCCCAAGGCCGACGCCGGCTTCGCCAGCGGCATCCTCACCACCGACACCCGCACCAAGACGGCCCTGCGGCGCGTCACCCTCGGCGCGTCGCGCGTGACCCTCGGCGGGGCCACCAAGGGCGCCGCGATGATCGCCCCCAACATGGCGACGACGCTCGGCTTCGTCACCTGCGACGCCAAGGTCGCGCCCGACACCTGGCAGGCCATGCTGAGCGAAGC
>JBCCXV010000303.1:0-3371 GCA_039191195.1 Planctomycetota bacterium | reverse complement strand
CTGCCCCGCCTCGTCCAGCCCGATCACCCCGCCGCCCACCCCGCCACCGGCGAGCCGCTGCCCCCCAACGACCCCCGCGCCTGGGTCGCCCGCCCGCACCTCGCCGAGGCCTTCGCCCTCGGCCCCCACGCCACCCTCACCCACCACCTCGCCCGACGCACCGGCCTCGCCCCCGTCACCCACCAGGTCGCCGCCTGCGCCTCCTCGCTCGTCGCCCTGCACCACGCCGCCCAGCACCTCCGCCGACTCCCCGAGCCCCAGCCCGGCGCCAGCGTCTCCGCCCTGGTTCTCACCGCCGACGCCGCCCTGCTGCCCAGCGTCATCGCCAGCTACCACCGCCTCGGCGCCCTGGCCCCGCTCACCCGCGACGGCTACCGCCAGACCCCGCTCGCCGCCGAACGCCACGGCTTCATGCTCGCCGAGACCGCCGCCGCCGTCGTCCTCACCCGACGCCACCCATCCGACACATCTGAAACCAAAAATCAGAAATCAGCCATCGAGTTGGTCGACACCGCCACCGCCAACGAGACCTACGACTTCATCCGCCCCTCGCCCGACATGCCCGCGCTCCGCCACCTCGCCGCCGACCTCTTCGCCGGCCGCAAGATCGACTGCCTGCACCCCCACGCCCCCGGCACCGCCAACCACGATCCCGCCGAGCTGCAAGCCCTCGCCGACGTCCTCAACGCCGAGCGCGAGATGACCCAAGAGCAGGACCCCGTCCACGTCTACGCCGCCAAGGGCGCCATCGGCCACGCCATGGGTGCCTCCGGCCTCGCCTCCCTCGTCCTCGCCGCCCTCTGCCTCACCACCGGCAAACGCCCCCCGATGCCCTGGCTCGCCGCCCCCAACGCCCGCCCAATGACCCCCTGCCCCATCCCCCTGCCCGCCGCCGAACAACCCATCCCCCGCACCGGCACCCACGCCGTGTTCGCCGCCGGCTTCGCCGGGCACACCGCCGGGGCATTGATCGCCCGAGCCCCCGCCACCTAAACTGCAGGAAGTCAACGATCTGCGCCGGCAGGCGACGCATCTCTCTATCTCGGAAGTCAACGACATGAGCTCTCTCTGTTCCCGTCTGGTTTCGTGCGCGATGGTCTTGCTCGCGTTGCTCGTCGCCGCCCCCTCGCACGCCGAGCCCGCCGACGACCGCCCCAACATCCTGTGGATCATCACGGATGACCACCGCGCCGACTCGCTGCAGGTCTACAACCGCGCGACCATCGGCCAGGACGACAGCCCGCTGGGGTTCGTGATGTCGCCGCGGATCGACGCGCTCGCCGCCGAGGGCACGCTCTTCACCCAGGCCTACTGCAACTCGCCCGCTTGCGCCCCCTCTCGCGCCTCGATGCACACCGGCAAGTACCCGCACCGCAGCGGCATCTACGGGTTCCGTAAGGCCCACACCGACGCCGACGTCTCCAGCCGGCTCGTCCAAGGCGTCCTCAAAGAGCACGGCTACCAGCCCGCCCAGTTCGGCAAGAGCGGCGTCCGCATCTTCCCCTTCGACCAGATGAACGCCTGGCAGCCCCCCGGCTACTACGACCCCCGCGTCACCAAGCGCAGCCTCCACGAATCCGACGGCAGCGACTTCTGGTTCAACAGCCCCTGGGGCCAGCACAACGGCAAGGGCATGGTCCTCGGCACCGAAGAGGTCTACCGCTTCCCCGACGGCCGCGTCGAGCGGTTCTGGCGCGTCCGCAAGGACGCGGACCTGACCGATGAAGACTTCGCCAAGCGCGAGGCCGTCGAGGACGAGCTCGACATCCTCCGCAGCTACACCCGCCGCAACCCCACCCTCATCATCGGCGGCGTCTCGCCCAACACGACCTGGAACACCATCGACGGCGCCACCGTCCGCAGCATGCAGCGCTACCTCGACCACGCCGGCGGCCAGCCCTACACGCTGATCGACGGCAAGACCCAGGCCACCGGGCCCGACCCCGATCGCCCCATCTTCATCAACCTCGGCTTCAGCGCCCCGCACACGCCGGTCCTGCCCAGCCGCGAGTTCCGCGACATCTTCAAGGACAAGACCTACAAGGTCCCCGACTTCAGCCTCGCCGAGATCGACCTGCTGCCCAAGACGCTGCAGCAGATGCACGACGACATGAACTTCTCGCGGATGACCGAAGACGAGAAACAGCAGGCCATCCGCGACTATTACGCCCTGTGCGCGATGGTCGACTACCTGGTGGGCGAGGCGGCCGACTCGTTCAAGGCCTACTCCGAGGCCCACGGCCGCGACTACCTCATCGTCTACGTCAACGGCGACCACGGCTGGCACCTCGGCGAACAGGGCATCGAGGCCAAGTTCGGCCCGTGGCGGCAGTCCAACCTCGGCGCCGTCGTCGTCGTCTCCTCCGACAAGGAGAAGTACCCGCCCGGCAGCGTGTACGACGGGTTTGTCGAGTACGTCGACTTCGCCCCGACGTTCTACGACGCCGCGGACGTGCCACGCGACGCGCACCCCGGGCTCGATGGGTTCAGCCTGCGGAAGATCGCCCAGGGCGACGCCGTGCAGCGCGACTACGTGATCGGCGAGTTCAACCAGGTCCGCGGCGAACGCGCCTACCTACGCACCAAGGACTTCGCGTTCTCGATGCGCGCCCGGCCGTACTTCACCAAGCCCGGCGAGGGCTACGAACCCGGCGAGCAGATCATGTGGGGCCTCGAGGCCCCGCCCGAGGAAGTCGAGATGTCGCTGTACGACCTGCGCATCGACCCGGATGAACGCGTCAACGTCGCGTACTACGAGCCCTACGCCGAGCTGGCCGCGTTCCTGCGGGACAAGCTCGGGAACATCGTGCTCGGCGACGGGCGCGTCGAGGCCGACTGGACGCAGAAGAACGCGTATCACGTCAGCGACTTCGCGCCGGGCGCCCACGACCACGTGCTCGACATCCCGACCGGCGTCGTGCCCGAGCCGCAGCTGCCCGACGACTGGGGCGACCGGCTCAGCGCCCGCTGAGCGCGTCAGGCACGCCGAGCGCGGCGTGTCAAGCCGAATTTTCCACCCAGCCAGAACGCCCGAGCGCCTTGTGTTGGGGTGGTGGTTCGGCCGACATACAATGTGGCGGGCGAAAGCCCCCAGCCCCGCGAGGTCCGCTCTACACGCGGCACCATGGCTCGAGCCGATGCGCGAACCCTGGGGGTCCACGATCGGGCGCGAAGGTCAAGCCTCCATCGAGTGGAAGACCGGGACGATCCGGCATGGATCCCACCTTACTGCAGGGTTCGAGCTTGGCCGCGAGCGGCCTCCTCGCGGGGCTTTTTCGTGCGCCCGCCCCTCCCTTGCGCGAGCATGACGCGCATGGCCGCCTCCACCTCCCCCGACGCCGCCGCCGCCCCCCCGCCTCACACCACCCCCG
>JBCCXV010000302.1:0-3372 GCA_039191195.1 Planctomycetota bacterium | reverse complement strand
CCGATGTCGCCACGCTTGGCGTCGGCGATGACCAGCGCGCCCGTGGCCCGTGCGGCTTGCGTCACGCGTTCGAGCGCCGCAATCCCTGCGGCGCCGTAGCGCTCGAAGCAGGCCCACTGGGGCTTGAAGCAGGCCGCGAAATCGGCGCACGCGTCGACCACGCCCAAGCAGAACGCTTCGAGCTTTTCGGCGTCCTGCCGCCCCGTCAGCCCGTTGGGCAAACGCTCAGCGACCGGATCGAGGCCGATGCAGGCCGCGCCGCCGACCCGATCGATCCGTTGCATCAACCTTTGCGCGAAACTCATCGGCATCCCGTGATGCTCCTTTAGGGCCGTGCACCCCGGTTGTGGACTCGCCCGATTCCGGGGGCAACCTAAACTGCCGGCCATGCCCAAGCGAGCCGCCTCGAAGAAGACCTCCGCCGTGCCCGACTTGTATCGCAGCCGTTTGGCCGCCGTCCGCAAGCGATTGAAGGCGGCCGACCTCGACGGCTTGCTGGTCTCCCACGCGCCCGACATCCGTTACCTCACCGGGTTCCACGGCGAAGACTCCTGGGCGATCATCCCCAGCCGCGGGGCCTGGGCCGTCCTCGTGAGCGACAGCCGTTTCACCACGCAGATCGGGCGCGACGCACCCTGGGCCAGGCTGGTGCTGCGCAAGGGCGCCATCGCCAAGGCCGCCGCGACGACGATCCACGAGCGCGAGCTGATGCGGGTTGGCCTCCAGCCCGGCTCGATCGCGCTCGCCCAGCGCCACGCGCTGGTCAAGGCCGTGGGCCGCGGCCGTCTGGACGAGCGTTTCGACGACGGCCTGGTCATGCAGCGGGCCGTCAAGACCGCCGACGAGGTCAAGACGATCCGCAAGGCCGTGCGCATCCAGCAGCAGGCGTTTACGGAGATGCTGGAGCTGGTCGTGCCCGGCGCGGTGGAGGCCGAGTTGGCGGCTTGGCTCGAGCACCGGATGCGGAGCTTGGGCGCCGACGGCCCGTCGTTCCACTCCATTGTCGCCGCCGACGCCAACGCCGCGCTGCCCCACGCCATCCCGGGACGCAAAAAGTGCAAGGCCGGCGGGATCGTGCTCGTCGACTGGGGCGCCAAGTACGAGGGCTACTGCAGCGATCTCACCCGCGTGGTCGCCCTGGGCAAGATGAGCCGGAAGATGCGCGAGGTGTACCAGGTCGTGCTCGACGCCCAGCTCGCCGGGATCGACGCCATCCGCCCCGGAGTGAAGTTCAAAGACGTCGACGCCGCGGCGCGGAAGGTCATCGACGCCGCCGGCTACGGCGAGCACTTCGGCCACGGCCTGGGCCACGGCATCGGGCTGGAGATCCACGAGCAGCCGGTGCTCGCCTCGCGTGCCCAGGGCGTTCTGGAGCCGGGACACGTGGTGACCGTCGAGCCCGGGGTCTACCTGCCGGGCGTGGGCGGCGTGCGGATCGAGGACGACGTGCTGGTGACGCCCAAGGGCCACAAGGTGCTGTCGGACTTGCCCAAAGACCTCGCCTCGGCGATCCTCTAGGCCCTTTCGCACCCGATCGCCGGGCCCCGGCCGCGCGTCCCGCCGCCGATGCCCAGGCTCATGGCCCCCGAATCCCGCATGATCGACGTCAAGAAGCTCCGCACCCTGGTCGAACTGATGGTCGATAACGACCTGACCGAGGTCGACCTCGAATCCGAAGGCGAGCGCGTCTCGCTCCGCCGCGGCGCGGGCCAAGCCGCCCCGGTGGTTGTGGCCCCCGCGGCCGCGCCCGCCGCCGTCGCTCCCGCCGCCCCCGCGGCGCCGGCCGCGCCCACCGCCGCAGTTCCCGAAGCCGCGGCCCCGAGCGGGCCGGCGATCGAGAGCCCGATGGTCGGCACGTTTTACGCCTCGTCTTCGCCCGACAGCCCGCCGTTTGTCAAGGCCGGCGACACCGTCACCGCCGATACCGTGGTCTGCATCGTCGAAGCCATGAAGGTCTTCAACGAGATCAAGGCCGAGACCGCCGGCGTGATCGACGCGGTGCTCGTGGAGTCCGGCGACGCCGTCGAGTTCGGCCAGCCCATGTTCCGCCTGCGGAGTTAGCACGCAGCCGTCCGTTGTCGGCCTTTAGCCAGAGAGTGCCGGCACCGCCCCTTCCGCACGTTCTGGCTGACGGTTGATTGCTGACCGCTTACGGCTTCTCGAAATGTTCAACCGCATCCTTATCGCCAACCGCGGCGAGATCGCCGTCCGCGTCATCCGCGCCGCCCGCGAGTTGGGCGTCGAGACTGTCGCCGTCTATTCGACTGCCGACGCCGACAGCAAGCACGTGAAGATGGCCGACCGCGCCGTGTGCATCGGCAAGCCCGCGCCGGCCGAGAGCTACCTCAACGTCCCGCGGATCATCGCCGCCGCCGAGGTCTCCGACGCCGACGCCATCCACCCCGGCTACGGGTTCCTGTCGGAGAACGCCGACTTCGCCGAGACCGTCCGCTCGTGCAACCTCGAGTTCATCGGCCCGCCGGTCGACGCCATGCGCAAGCTGGGCGACAAGGTCCAGTGCAAGCAGCTGGCCGTGGCCAACAAGGTGCCCACCAGCCCGGGCTCCAAGGGCGCGGTCGAGACCGAGGCCCAGGCCAAGAAGGTCGCCAACGACATCGGCTATCCGGTGATGATCAAGGCCGCCGCCGGCGGGGGCGGGCGCGGCATGCGCGTCGCCCGCGACGACAAGTCGCTCATCTCCGGCTTCAATGCCGCCCGCCAAGAGGCCGAGGCCGCCTTCGGCGACGCGACCGTCTACCTCGAACGCTTCATCGACAAGGCCAAGCACGTCGAGGTGCAGGTCATCGGCGACTCCCACGGCAACGTCGTCCACCTCTGGGAGCGCGACTGCACGCTCCAGCGCCGCAAGCAGAAGCTCGTCGAAGAGGCGCCGTGCCCCGTGCTCGAACGTGCCGAAGCCAAGAAGCTCTGCGAGGCCGCCGCGCGCTTGTGCAAGGCCGCCGGCTATTACTCGGCGGGCACCGTCGAGTTCCTCCGCGACGACCAGGGCCGGTTCTACCTCATGGAGGTGAACACCCGCGTCCAGGTCGAGCACCCGGTGACCGAGATGATCACCGGCGTCGACATCGTCAAGACCCAGATCCGCGTCGCCGCCGGCGAAAAGCTCGGCTTCACCCAGAAACAGATCAAGGTCAACGGCCACGCCATCGAGGCCCGGGTGAACGCCGAAGACCCGTCGCGCAACTTCGCCCCGTGCGCCGGCCCGGTGCACGACTTCGACCCGCCCGGCGGCCCGGGCGTGCGGGTCGACACGTTCTTGTCCGCCGGCGCCAAGATCCCGCCCAACTACGACTCGATGGTCGCCAAGGTGATCGCCCACGGCGACGACCGCGCGGCCGCCGTCGCCAAGCT
>JBCCXV010000301.1:0-3383 GCA_039191195.1 Planctomycetota bacterium | reverse complement strand
GGCGTCTTCCTCTTCGTACTCGTATTCGTATTCCCACTCGCCGTCGTCGTCGCTCTCGGCTTCGGCTTCTTCTTCCCAGGCGTCTTCCTCTTCGACTTCCGGTTCGGGCTTGGCCTTCCGGCGGGACTTGCGCGACGAGCGCGAGGCCGTTTCGGTTTCCTCGGCCTCGGCCTTGGCCTTACGCCCGCGACGCTTTCGGCGGGAGGGCTGGTCTTCGAGCTCGTCGGCGCCCGGGGCGTCGTCGAGGTCGGTCTCGGCGCCCTGCCAGGCCTGGACGCGGACGGCCCGGAGCCGCTCCCACGCCGTGGTCGCGCGCCCGGCGAGCTGGAGCTTGGGCGCGGTGGTCTTGGAGATGTCCAGCACCCGCAGCACGGCCTCGCCCATCACCCGGGGCGCCGCGAGGGCGACGCGGTCGGCGGCGAGCACGAGCCCGCAGTACGCCGTGCCGGCCAGGATCACGCCCGCGCCCAGGACGCCGAAACGCGAGCCGAGTTGGTCCGAGGCCCAGCCGCCCACGAGCCCGCCCGGGCCCCAGGGGTTGGCCGCGGAGAGGTCGCCGTAGCGCCGGACGAACACGCCGTAGCCGGTCGCGACGGCCAGGGCGATCATGGTCACGCCCAGGGCCCGCAGCTCGGGCTGGCCGACCGGCCGTCGGGCCGCGGTCCATCCCAAGACCCACACGACCGAGGCCAGGACGACCCACACGCCCGGGCCAAGCATCAGCTGGGTCTCGAAGGCCAGCCGGGCGCCGACGGTGCCGACCCAGTTCTGGACCGGCTGGTTGGCCACGCCCACGGCCGGGTTCGGCGGGTCGAGCGGGTCAAACGACACCAACGCCGCGCCCAGCAGCAGCGTCGCCGCGGCGGCGAGGCACCACAGCAGCGCCGCCCAGGCGGGCGGGTCGACGGGGAGTTCTTCGGCGGACTTCTTGCCGGTCTTGGTTCCGGCGGACTTTCCGGGGTTCTTTCCGGGGGGCATGGCGGGCTCGGGAAAGGGCGGGCAAGCGCACGCACCCAGGCCCGGCGTCCAAAAAGACTCCGGGCATTCCGGGGGCGCTGTTGAGTGCTATCGGCGTGCCGTTCAAGACGGCGACAAAGCACTCGGAAAGGCGCCGGGGCCGGGATGACCGGGGTTCAAGCCTCGCGGCGGGGGTCCGTCGCAGGTCCGGTATTACCCCGTCCCGGTGCTGCCGAAGCCGCCCGACCCGCGTTCGCTGGGCGGCAGCTCGTCCACCTCGTCGATCACGACCGGGGGCACGGGCTTGACGACCATCTGGGCGACCCGCATGCCGTGCTCGACGGTGAACGGCTCGCGCCCGTGGTTGATCAGCGGGACCATGCACTCGCCGCGGTAGTCGGCGTCGACGGTGCCGGGGGTATTGGGCATGGAGATGCCGTGCTTGGTCGCCAGGCCGGACCGCGGGCGGACCTGGGCCTCGTAGCCGACGGGCAGGGCCATGGCAAAGCCCAGCGGGACCATCGCCCGGCCGCCGGGCTCGAGGGTGACCGGGCCTTCGGGCAGGCAGGCGCACAGGTCCATGCCGGCGGCGTGCTCGGTCTGGTAGGCGGGCAGCGGCGCGGCGGACGCGCCGGTGTTGTACGGCAGGCGCTGGATCGCGACGCGGATGGGGGTGGGGGTCATCGCCACGTTGTACCGGGCAGAGCCACTACTCGGGGAACCCGCGGTACACGCCGTGCTCGTCGGTGTTTTCCGAGAAGTCTTCCCAATCCATGTTGGCGATGGAGAGGTTGTTCTCCACCGACCACAACTCGGACGGAATCACACGGAAGCTTCGCCCTCGCTCGTCGAAGAGATCGACCACCAAGATTGGCATCTCTGGGTCACTCATGGTCTTCGCATCAGCGATGAAAACGAAGATGTCATTGGAACCCTTTGGAAACATCGCGACGACCTGCGATACGTCAAACCCGGCGTTGACAGGATCGCTCACATACCTGACGAGAGCGTGGAAGTCTGCGTCGGGGTCAGCAATCGCGGATTTCAGAGACTGCCATGCGTTCTCGTTACTGAAGTCCGTTCGTACCAGCGGCGCGCCATCTTCAGGCGATGCTTCGGACATTGGCGTCTCCCCTGGATTGTCGCAGCCCGGTGCCACGGCGCATGCCAAGGCAACGGAGACTGCGAGGAGGATCGGGTTCGAACGTAGCAGCGTGGTGGCTCCCGGAGGCATGCCTACGGCATTTGGCCCGCGTGCAGGTTAGCACCCCGCCGCCACCGGCTCGACGGTCAATGTCGCCAAGTGCGTCTGTAACGCTTCGACCCTTCGGGTCATGTCGCGCTGTAGGGCCCAGCGGAGGATCGGGGTGAGCAGGCCGGGGCGGGCGGTGAAGCCGTAGCGGAAGGCGATGCGGGCGCCTTCGTCGCACCGAGAGAATCGCCACGAGCCGGTGAACTTGCGGAAGAACCAGGGGCCTTGGGTCATCTGCATGGCGACGAAGTTGGGCGGGTCGAGCGCTTCGTAGGCCACCGTCATGGTCAGCCCGTTGTGGGCGCGCACCCAGACGCGCGACCCGCGCTGCAGCGACTCGGCCGGACCGTCTAGGAACCGGTACGTCCGGATGAACGGGTCCCACGCCTTGCGGCGGGCGTAGTCGTGCGTCTCTCGGAACGCCACTTCCGGCGTCACAGGCGCCGTGATCTCGCAGGCGACGGTCGGCAAGGCTTCACCCCGCGGTGACCGGCTCGCCCGCCAGCAGCCGGTCGATGGCGTGGGCGACGCCGTCCTGCTCGTTGGTCTGGTCGAGCACGACGTCGGCGACTTGCTTCAGCGGGTCGACGGCGTTTCCCATCGCGATGCCCAGGCCGGCCTCGCGCAGCAGGGCGATGTCGTTGATCTCGTCGCCCATGGCCGCGACGTCGGCGCGGTCGATGCCCAGCTCGCTGGCGACCCACGACACGCCGCGCCATTTGTCGACGCCGGCGGCGAAGATCTCGGCGATGTAGACCTTGGCCTCGTCGTCGGCCGTCGGCACCCCGGCGAAGGCGTGGATAGATACGCGGTTTTGGAAGTCGTTCTGCACGCGCTCGGCGACGTGGAAGGCCCGGTCGCCCACGGCGACCATGCCGACGCGCAGGGCGTGGCGGAGGTCTTCGGGCGAGGGGTGGCGGTTCTCGCGGAAGCGCATGTCGTTCTGGCTGAGCCAGCGCTGGGTGTTTTCGGTGAGGTCGCCGTCGCCGGTGACCAAGTAGTCGATGCCGGTCTTGCTGCGATCCATGTAGACGAGCACGGCCTCGGGCATGGCGCGCATGGCGTCGACCAGTTCGAGGGCGAGGGTCGGCTCGAAGTCGGCCAGGCAGACGCTCTCGCCGGTGGACACGTCGGCGACGCAGGCGCCGGTGTTGAAGACGCCCAGGTCGAGCCG
>JBCCXV010000300.1:0-3457 GCA_039191195.1 Planctomycetota bacterium | reverse complement strand
GGGCAGTTCGTAGAGCTTGACGAGCATGTCGGGCATGAGAGGGTCTCGATCAGGCGAGAATGTTCTGTTTCACCGTGGTCCGGGGTCAGGCACGAGGGATTAGCTGCGCCATACGAGTTTGAGCTTCGCGAGTACCGCGGCGAACAGGCCGAGGGCGAGGGTCTTGACGCCGGCCCAGGCGGCGCCGGGCCAGGGCACGGCGTCGGGCGCCGACTCGAAGGGCCCGGTCTTCATGGCGGTGTCGATCGACCGCCGGGGCGCGTCATCGGGAGCCTCGCCGGCATCGGCGGGCGCTTCCGTGGGCGCTTCCGTGGGCGCATCCGGGGGCGCTTCGGGCGGGAGCACCTGGAAGCCGAACACGGGCCCGAGCACCGAGCGGATCGCGAGGTACGCGAGCATGGCGTTGCGCCCGGTGAGCACGACCCAGCCGAAGAGCCAGCGGCCGTAACAGCTCACGTCGACCGCGGCGACCCAAGCTCCGAGGAAGAGCATCGACTGGCCGAGCGCGTAGAGGTACCAGCTGAGCGTCGAGGGCGGTCCCTTGGTGATGCCGCCCTCCCAGGGTTCGACCAGCAGCCCGAGGAGGCAGACCAGCGCGCCTTGGAGCGACAGCCAAGCCATGAGCTTGCCCGGCGCGGACTTGTCGCCTCGGGCGACGAGCCACGCGGCGAAGGCGGGCACGAGGCCGGCCGCGGCGATGGGCCATGCCCAGCGGATCACGCCGGCTTCGGGCAGGTGAAACCAAGTCCCGCGGGGGTAAGCGAAGCCGATCCAGCCCAGCAGGACCGAGATCAGCAGCAGGATCGACGCGGAGAACAGGCGTGCACGGCTGGGGGCGCCGGGCTTGTCTTTGAGGTAGCGGACCAGTCGATCGCCGACCATCACACCGGGGACGGCGACCCAGAGGAACTTGAACCAGGTGAAGTCGTAGAGGGAAGACAGGTTGTAGATGGCCCGGTCGCTGCCGATGAGTTCGCGGAGGTCGAGCCACTGCTTGGGCGCCTGGAGGTAGGGCATCCAAGGCTCGAACAGGTCGCCGAAGATGCGCCGCTCGGCGGCCATGCCCTGGTGGTGGGCGACGAAGGCGACGGCCAAGCCCAACGTCATGAGCGGCCATAAGACGCCGGGCGTGAGCAGCCACAGGAGCGCCGCGGCCGTGCCGCACCAGGCGAGCAGCAGGATGATGATGTCATGCTCGGCCCAAGAGAACGCGGCTTCCCGCTGATCGTTGACCCAGGCCAGGAAGAGCACACAGCCGACGAGCCCCATCGTGCGGATCATGGCGACGGCGCGCAGCGGCCACCCGCGCGGCAGGCGCATCAGCAGCGGGAACAGCCAGAGGAAGCCGAAGAGCGACCAGAGGTAGTCGGCATTGGTTGGGGCCTTCTCGCCGATGAAGTTGGGCGTCGCCTGTTGGGCGTAGATCGCAAAGCCGATGAGGATGAGCCCGCGCCAGAGCACGCCGGGCACAAGGCCGATGCGTTTGCGCCCGGCTTCGATGCGGCGCGACATGGCCAGCGGGATGGCGGCGCCCATGGCGAACAGGAACGCCGGGAACACCCAGTCGACCCACGTGTAAACGGGGATGGGGTCGAACGCCCAGGGGTTGCCCACGCGCTGCCAGAGGCCGGCGTCGTCTTGGGCGTACTGCGGCGTGTAGCCGTGGTACATCCAGTTGGGCAGGAAGCGCGGCAGGATGCCCGACAGGCACATCGCCAGGATGGCGACGCCGCGCAGCGCGTCGAGCGCGTTCATCCGCCCCGTTGGCTGGGCGATCGGGCAGGCCTTGCTGGGCAAAGAGGCTTTGGGCATGGCTTGTCGCTAAGCAAGTCGCGCGGCGGACGCGGCTTCGATCGCCGGCGTACTACCGCAGCGTTAGGCGAGGTTCTTGACCAGGTCCACGGCGGTGCGGACGTCGCCCGGGCGGTCGTCGCCAGCCTCGCGCTCGATGCAGAAGTCGCCGGCGTACCCCGCATCGGCCAGCACCCGGAAGAACTCGGCCCAAGGCACCGCGCCGGTTCCGAGCGGGACCTCGGCGCCCCACGCGCCGGGGGTTGCGCTCGGCACGGCGTCTTTGAGGTGGGCCTGCTTCACGCGCGGGGCGAGCTTGCGCAGGGCATCGATCGGGTCGCCCATGCCGTAGAGGATCATGTTGGCGGGGTCGAAGTTGACCGCGAGGTTGGGGCGGTCGGCGAGGTCGAGGAAGGCGAGCAAGGAGTCGGCGTTCTCTTGACCGGTTTCGAGCAGCAGGGTCACGCCGTGCTCGGCGAAGCGGTCGGCGACCCACCGGACGCGCTCGGTGAGCTTGGCGGCGGCGGGGTCGTTGGGGTCGTGCGGGATGAAGCCGGCATGGAAAGACACGACGGTCAGGCCGAGGTCTTCGGCGACGCTGGCGACCTGGGCGGCGATGGCCTGGTTGGCCTCCCAGTGCTCGTCGGGCGCCACGCCGCCGGTGGCGCGGATGGTTTCGAGCGTGGTGTAGTCCTCGCCGACGGTCTCCATCATGCCCGAGACGATCTCGACGCCGGCGTCGGCCAAGCGTGCGGGTGCGTCTTCCCAGAGTTCGGGGGCGTTGACCAGCGGGCTGAGGGCGAGCTGGACGCGCTTGCGGCCGGTGGCGGCGACCTTGTCGGGCAGGTCGTGGGCGGATGCGGGCTGGAGCGACCAGGTGCAGACGGCCAGGTCGTCGGGGGCGGGGATCACGCTGGGCATGGGCGGGCCTCGCGAATAGGGTGCGCCGCGCGAGCCGCACGGGCGGGGAAGGTCAAGGTACCGTCGTCCCCCCCGGGCCGGCGCGGCCGGTCGGCGAGGCGGCAAGACGAAGGAGCGTGGCGATGGTGCGTGTGGGCGTGATCGGCGTGGGCATGATGGGGGCGACGCACCTGGACGCCTACGCGTCGCTCGAAGGCGTGGAGGTCGTGGCCATCGCGGCGCGCAACCCCGCGGGCGTGGCCGACAAGCTCTCGGCCGGCGGCAACATCGAGGGCATGGGCCAGGGCAAGTTCGACCTGTCGGGCGTGACGCTCTACGGCGAGGGGCGCGAGCTGATCGCCGACGCGAAGGTCGACCTGGTCGACGTGTGCCTGCCCACGACGATGCATCTGGACTACGGGCTCACGGCGCTCTCGGCGGGCAAGCACCTGCTGATGGAAAAGCCCTTGGCGCGCACCTACGCCGACGCGCTGCGGCTGGCCGACGCGGCGGAGGCCGCGCCGGGCGTGTCGATGGCGGCGATGTGCATGCGGTTCTGGCCGGGCTGGGACTGGCTGAAAAACGCTGTGGGAGAAGGAAAGTACGGCCGGGTGCGGTCGGCGACGTTCCGTCGCGTGGCCTCGCACCCGGGCGGGCCGGGGTACCTCGACGGCGCGGCCAACGGCGGGGCGCTGCTCGACCTGCACATCCACGACGCCGACTTCGTCCGGCACTGCTTCGGCATGCCCAAGGCGGTGCGCAGCGC
>JBCCXV010000299.1:0-3458 GCA_039191195.1 Planctomycetota bacterium | reverse complement strand
GCAGATCGGCGATCCACCCGCCCGTTCCGGCGCCCGGCAGAACCGGCCAAGACCAGACCTCCAACCCGAACCAAAGCAATGCGACGGCCCAGCACAGCGACACCGCCCACCCGGCGCGACGACTCCAAACTGGCAGGCCCGGTGCAAACACCTCGGGTTCCCAAAAACGCGAACGACGTTTCTAGGTGTGCTTATCGGGCGAACGGCCTTCAGGAGGATCAGGTTTTCCCTACCGCGCGGGCAGGCCGGTCGCCAATTCCGCGGTTAGGCGTAGGGCACGCTCTGACGCCGCAACGGCGGGATCGTCCCCGGCCGAGGCCGCCTCGTGCATCTGGCGGACCATCGCCGACCCCACGATGGCGCCATCGGCCACAGCGCACACTTGGCCAACCTGCGCGGGGCTCGACACGCCGAAGCCGACGGCTAGGGGGGTGTCGGTGGCTTGCCGAAGCGCGGTTAGCCGCTGGGTGAGGTCTTCGGGCAGCGCCGCGCTCTCGCCGGTAATCCCAGGACGAGAAACGACATACACGAAGCCCGTGCTGGCCGCCGCGATCTGGGCCGCCCTGTCCGGGTCGGTCGTGGGCGCGACAAGCTGGCTCAGGATCGCCCCAACTTCGCCCACAGCGTCGCGCGCGGCGTCCGACTCCTGCAACGGCAGGTCGGGGAAGATGAACCCGTCGAAGCCCGCGGCCACGGCGTCGGTCACAAACCGCGCCAGCCCCCGCCGATGGACGATCGAGTAGCTCACCATCGCCACCAGGCCGATCGACAGCTCCGCCCGGACCGACGCGACCCGCTCGAGCGCCGCGTCGACCGTGGCGCCGGCGTCGAGGGCCCGGGTCATCGAGGCCTGGATCGTCGGGCCGTCGGCGATGGGGTCGGAGAACGGCAGGCCGATCTCGCAGAGCGACGCCCCGCCCTTCTCGACGGCTTGGAGCACGCCGGGCAACGCGTCGACCGACGGATCGCCGGCCGTGACGAAGGGCATGAGCGCCTTGCCGCCTCGGTCGCGGAGGTCTTGGAAAATCGCGTCGATCCGATTCACGGGCGGGAGTGTACGGCCGCGCGCGATGCGGGGTAGCGTCAGGGCGTGGGCGTCGGACCGGCCGTTGGCGGGGCCGGCTCGCCGATCCAACGCACCCAGGTAAGGCTGCGGGGGTCGGTCTGTTCCAGAGCCTGGCCGTCGACACGCAGCGGCGCCGGCAGCGGGGCGCCTTCCAGGGCGCCGAGGATGACGACCCGCCGGCCGTCGAGCAGGTGGCTCAGGTCGAGCCCGCGCAGCCGGGGCTGGTGTAGCACCTTGGCGTCGCGTGCCTTCTCCCCCTTGAACACGGGATAGGGCAGCCGGTCGAAGAAGCTGGCCATCACCAGTGTGTCGACGACCCCGGCGAGGTCGTTGACCTGCGGGCCCGCGGCGCCGGCGGCTTGAGCGAAGGGCGAGTCGCCCCCGGTCATCCACTTGCCGGCGCGCACGCCGAGCCAGCCTTCTTCCTTCCAGCGTCGCGGCGTGAGGTCGGGGTCGGCGCCGGGCGAGAGCTTCGCGTTGGCCGGGCCGTCGAACACCACCGCCCGGCCGGGCTCGACGTCGCCGAGTTCGTACACCACCGGCTGGCTTCCGGCCCTGGGGCAGTACACCGCGATCGCTTGCCGCAAGGTCCCCGGGAACGCGTGCGACCAGGTCCCCGCGAGCGACAGGTTCTCGGCGACACGCAAGCTCGACGTCACGCCGTAGGCGTCGGGCGCGGGGCCCATCCAATCGGCCCGGAGGCGTTGCGTCGTCGCGCGGAAGCCGAAACCGGCGGCGGAGGGAGACGCGGCGTCGAGCGCGTAGGGCTGGCGCCGCAAGAGCCCGGGCGCCGGTGCCTCGAGCCCGCCAAACACGGCGAGCTCGCCCCCACCCGCGGCGCTCGACGCGTCGTTGGGGTCTTCGGCCAGGGAGAGCTCAACCTCGCCGAACCGGGGCAGGTACACCGCGGCCCACGAGCGCACCCGGGCCTGGCCCGTGGTCGAATCCAGGTCCACCACCGACACGTGAGCCGCCTTCTGCTCGGCCGGCCGCAACAAGTACGCCCCGGCCCAGGCGATCCCGCTGAACACCACCGCGGCGCCGGCGAACACCGGCCACGACCACACGAGCTTGCCCTTCGCTTTGAGCACGGCGTACGCAACAGGCCCGGCGACCAGCCAATAGACCATCAGCAGCAGCACGCCCAGCGCGATGGCGACGCTCACGCTGCCGGTCATCGCGACGCGGCCGTCGATCCAGCTGCCCAGCTGGATCGCGCGCATCTCGTTGGACCGTCGGTAGTCGGTGCGCGACCAGGCATCGACCACGGCCTGGGCGTAGATCGGGCCGGTCCAGCCGATGAGGCGCTTCCAAAGCCGCTTGAATCCGCCGGGGTTGATCGCAGAGGCGACTTCGGCCGAAGTGACGTCAAGCCCGATCACGGTGACACGGCCGAAGCCGTACCGGCGGGACGCGCCGAGCACCCGGTTTTCGCCGTCGACTTCGCCGGACAACACCGCTTGCCCGCCGCGCTCGGCGTCGGGGGTAAAGAAGGCCAGGCGGACGTCTTGGTTGTGCTGCAGCGTGCCGTCGGCCCAAGCGGGCACGGGCCCCACGCCGCGCCGCACGCCGCCGGGCCCAACCGGCAACAGGTCGGAGACGCCGCTGCGCAGCCAGCCTTCGCCGGCCTCGGGCCAAAAAAGGATCAGGTCGCCGCCGCGGCGGACCCAGTCGCGCAGCGCGTCTTGGCGCTTCGGGGTAAAGCGGGTCGAGAGCGGGTCGCCGCCGCCTTGGGCCGTCCAGACCAGGGTCTCGACCAGCGACAAGCCCTGCCAACGGTCGGGCAGGCTCTCCAAGGAAAGGCCCTGCGCCTGCACGATGCGCTCGTGCTGGGTTTCGTGGCGTTCGAGGTCTCCCAGGCCTAGCGGGCGCGCCGACATCACGCCGATGACGGCCTCGCTCGGCGCCAGCCTCCGGGCCGGGTCGGAAACGACCACGGCTTCGCCCAAGGGCTGCTCGGTCTGGGGGTCGACGGCGGTGATCGTGACCGGCCGATCGGGACGCGCGTGCAGCGGCAGCGGCGCGTAGAGCCAGACCTCTTGCTCGCGCCCCGGGGTCAGCGCCGCCGTGCGGCGGACCCACGCCGGGTCGCCCGAGCCGTCGTCGAACGACCAGCGGAGCTCGACCTCAACCGGCTGTTCGCCCGACCAGTTGAGCGCAAGCCGCAGGGGCGTCCAGCCGCCGGGCCGCACCCAACCGGCCAAGCCGTAGTCCCCCGGCGACACCCCGATCCGCAGCGGCGCCGACGGCTGCGCGGCGGGGCTGGCGGCGTCTTGACCCCGCGTTACGCCGGGCGCCAGCATCAGCAGCAGCGCACAGCCGAACGCCAGGGCCCCGGCCCCGGAGGCGGGCCGCCGTCTCGGAGGGATCGCCACGGTTGCAACATGTCGTC
>JBCCXV010000298.1:0-3473 GCA_039191195.1 Planctomycetota bacterium | reverse complement strand
GACGTGCCGCCGGCGCCGGAGCGTTGAGTGGGGGCTTCGGCGCTCGCTTGGGTGACGTGTCTACGAGGCCTTTGACGCGCGGAACGCGTACCAGCCTCCGCCGAGTGGTGTGAACCGGTAGTGCTGGTCGCCGAAGGGCGTGCCTTGCTGGTTGGGCTGGTGGGCGAAGCCGTAGGACGTGGTGCACCCGCTGAGCGACCCGGTGGTGTGGTTGAGCATGAAGTAGACCCCGCCGCGGGGGTCGACGCCGACGGCGCGGACGCGGTAGATGCCGACGGTCGCGTTGACGGCGGAGACCTGAGGGGTCTTCGCGGTCATGTTCTGGGTTAAGGGCTGGAAATCGTCACGCGCGAGTGCGAAGCCGGCACGGGTGGGCAGTTGGAAGAACAGCGCGGCGGCGGTGAGGCCGAGCGCGATGGGGATCAGGGCCAAGCGGATTCGGGGTAGAGGGCCGCGCTCAGCGCGGGGCTTCTGCTTCCACTTGACCCACTTGTGCAGCGCGGCGGTTTGTAGGGCTCCCCATATCAGGCACAGGAGCAGGGTTCCGAGCAGGGGGCCTGTGACGACGAAGAATCCGAGGAGCAGGAGCGGGGAGCCGACGATGGGCAGGCCGTCGAACCGAGCGGCGATCCCGCCGGGCGCGGTGGCGAGCCCGAGGAGCCAGAAGCAGGCGAGCGTGGTGACGGCGAGTGTCGTGTTGGCGAGCGTGCGCATCGCGGGTGTAGACGCGGCAGGGGCGACGCGGGTTCACTCAAGCGGGCGAAGCATCGACGCTCTGGCTGTCCCCGGAAGGTTGTGTCACAGCTGGAGGCCCGGGTCGTCGAGGGTCTGGGGCGTGTAGGTCTTGCTCCTGCGCTTGCGGGTGGCGAGGAAGATGGGGACGCCGACGACGGTGAAGACCAGGCCCATGCCGGCGAAGATGGTGGGGAGCAGCCAGAGGCCGCCGAAGGATTTGAGCTTGGCGTTTTGGGGTTCGGCGGGGTCGTAGACGATTTCGACGGGCTCGCCGATGGCGAAGTTCCACTCGCTGGAGGACATGGAGGGGGTGACGTTGCGGGGGGCGCCGGCCTGGTCTTGGAAGGCGAAGGTGGGCTTGAAGGTGTCGCCGCTGTCGGGGTCGGAGCTGCGGATGCGTTCGACGTGGACGACCTCGCCCTGCGTGGTGACGGCGGTGGCGAGGAAGTCTTGGGTCCTGACGCCGAGCCAGACGCCGACGCCGAGGAAGGCGGCGCCGATGAGGGCGAAGAGGAGGCCGATGAACTTTCCTGCGCGTGCGGACTTGAGGGGCTGGCTCATGGCGTGCTCTATCCGGGTGAGCGGGCGTGCGAGAGCCGGAGCTTACGCGGATTGTGCGAGATTCCAAGGCGGAATTCGGGCAAGCGGAGGTGGGATGGCTTGCGTTGGGGTCATGCTTCGTCCGGCTGTGCAGGTTGGGTCGGGCTCTTGGCGCGGAGCGCGGTCTTGTGGGCGGAGGCGGCGACGACGAGGCCGAGCACCATAACCACGGCGCCCATGCCGGCGAGGATGGCGGCCCAGCTCCAGAGCCCGCCGAAGGTGTTGAGGCGGACGTCTTGGGGGTTGTCGGGGTCGTAGACGACCTCGACGGTTTGGCCGACGGCGAAGCCCCACTCGCTCGAACCTGCGTCGGACTGGACCTCGTGGCGTTGGCCGGCTTGGTCGTCGAAGGCGAAGGTTGGGCGGTAGGTCCTGCCGTTCTGCCCGCCGAGCTGTTGCTGGTTGTCGGCGACTTGAGCCTGGGTGACGATGGCGGTCTTGAGGAAGGTGTAGGTCGATGCGGCCCGGCCGGTGGCGAGGCCAAGGACGGCGATGCCGGCCAAGGCGACGACGAGTCCGACCTTGACGGCGATGCGGGAGGCTTTGTTGTTGGGGCTCATGGGGATGGGTCCGGCGTGGTTCAGCCGTGGTTTGTGGCGCGGGGGTTGCGGGTGATCATCGCGTGTGCGGGGGTGAAACCCAAGCGCTGGTAGAAGCCAAGGAGGTGCTCGTCGCAAACGAGATCGACGCTGTACAAGCCGTCGAGTTCAAGCATCATGCGGCGGACGAGTTCGCTGGCAACGCCGCGGTTGCGGTACTCCGGGAGGACTTCGAGAAGCGGGATCGCGGCGGTGAAAACGCCGTCGCCGATCGCCGTGATGAATCCCACGACACGGGGGACGCGGGGCTCGACGGCTAAGACGACGTGGCGGGCCGCCTGAAGGATTTCGCCGTGCTGCCGCGGGCTGGGTGGGCTCGGCCATCCTTCGAAAAAGCCGTGGAGGTTGTCAAGAGACACGCCGTCGAGCGAGGTGGTGAACTGGATGTCGCTGCCATCGTTCATGCGGGAAGGCTACGTTGCGTAGCGGGAGTGATCGGACGGCTTAGGCTTCGCGCGACGCGTCGTCGGCGAAGGGCCAGCCGTGGAATCGGCCGGGGCGGACGATCTGGGCTTGGGGGACAAAGACGCGGACGGCGTGGCAGGTGACGCGGTCGAGGAAGTCGGTGGGGCTTTGGGCGTGGCGGAGGTCGGCGCCGTGGTGCGGGGTGGGTACGCCGTAGGCGTGGTCCCACACGCCGAAGGCCGGGGGCTGGTAGCGGGCGGCGGCGGCGGTGGCGGTGAACGCGGAGAGGATCAAGAGGAGCACTTTGGTCTTCATCGTGGGTCAATCCGTGGCGGGGTTGCGGGGGCGGTGGGTTGCTGTGCCCGCAAAGTCGCACCCGCTGGGGTTTTGTGACGCCGCGATGAAGAAATGAGTCGGGACGATGTCGGTTTAGGCGAAGCGGAAGCGTGCTTGGCCTTGGAGGTCGACCTTGCCGCCCGTGATGTCGACGCCTTCTTGCTGGAGGAGCTGGGCTTTGCGGTGTAGGCCGTAGGCGTAGCCGTGGAGGGCGCCGTTGGCGCCGACGACGCGGTGGCAGGGGACGGTGGGCGCGTAGGGGTTGTTGGCCATGGCTTGGCCGGCGGCGATGGCGGCGCGGGGGGAGCCGGAGGCGGCGGCGAGGTCGGAGTAGGTGCAGACCCGGCCGGGCGGGATCTGTTTGCAACGGGCCCAGCAGCGCTCGGTGAAGGACATGCCGGGGATGACTCGGCCGGCGAGAATGTCGGCTTCGCACCAGGTTTGGGGCGGGGTGCTGGGGGCTTGGGTCATGGGCGCAGGGTAACGGCGTCGCCCGATAAGAACCGCCCTGCCGAGGCGGGGTGGGGGTTGGCGTCGGAGAGTGTTTTGCGGGGGTGCGGTGGCGCCGATGGGGTGGGCATGTCTGCGCTGCTTGGCGCACTGCAAGCATTTGATACGTCGGGCCTGTCTGCGCGGGCGCGGCCGAGCTATGCGTTGCGCCCCGGGTCTGTGGAAGGCGGCCCGCCCCCGGAAGGCTCGCCCCGTGAGGTGGGCGCCGGTTCCGGAGCGCAGGACAAGGCGGCGGGAGCGCTGCGGGCGGGGTCGGTGAGTCGGGGTGCGGACCGGGTGACCATCTCG
>JBCCXV010000297.1:0-3473 GCA_039191195.1 Planctomycetota bacterium | reverse complement strand
GTCATCGGCACGTGCTTCGAGTTCGACTACGACTGGCGGCGGACGGTGCCGGACAACGCGGCGCGTTTGGGCAGGCTGATCGACCAGGTGACGGACTGGTTGGAGGTCGAGACGCGGTGCAACCGGCCGGTGAAGGTCGACATCGTGGCGCACTCGATGGGCGGCTTGGTGCTGCGGTACTTCTTGCGGTACGGGCAGCAGGGCCTGCCGGAGTCGGGCAAGCCGAAGCTGGATTGGTCGGGCACGGAGAAGGTCGAGCACGTGCTGATGGTGGGCACGCCGAATGCGGGTTCGCTGACGGCGATGGAGCGTCTGCTGGTGGGCCTGCCGAAGACGCCGATGTATCCGGGTTATTCGCCGGTGCTGGTGGGTTCGATGCCGGCGTTGTATCAGTTGCTTACGCGTTCCCGGCATGGGCGGGTGCTCGACCGGGACGGCGCAGCGCTCGACCTGTTCGACCCCGAGCTTTGGATCGATCGTGGCTGGGGGTTGGCCGACCCGGCCGAGGACGCCACGCTCGCCAAGGTGCTGCCGGGCGTGGACACGCGCGAGGCGCGGCGGAGGGTGGCGCTCGAGCACCTCGGGCGGTGCCTGACCGAGGCGAAGCGCGTGCACGAGCTGCTGGATTTCGCGGCGGACTCGCCGAGCGACCTGGTGATGCAGCTGTTTGCCGGGGACGGGATCCCGACGCCGGCGACGGCGCGGCCGCGTGCGGACGGCAGGGGACTTGAGCCGTTGTCGTACGACCCGGGCGACGCGACGGTGACGCGGGCCAGCGCGCTGATGGACGAGCGCTTGGGGCAAGACGATCCGAGCCCTCGGCTGCTGACGCCGATCCGGTACGACGCGGTGACGTTCCTGCCGACGGACCACATGGCGCTCACGCGTCACCCGACGTTCGTGGACAACGCGTTGTACTTGCTGTTGGAGAAGCCGCGGCCGAGTTGCGGGTATCGGCGATCGGCGGAAGACCAGGGCCTGCGCGGGTCGCTTGGCGGCGACCCCGCGGGGATGGGGTGAGGACGGCTAGGGGTGGTTTGGGGTGCGGTGTGCGCTTGAGGCGGGCTGTCTTAGCGTCCGCGGCGTTTGAAGCGTGAGCCGAGGGTCTTGGCGGGCACGCCCTTGGGGACGATGCCGTTGGGGAACATCTTTTTGAGTTCGTCGTCGGGGATGGCGTCGGCGTCGACGGGCCCGGCGACGCGGGAGCCTGGGGTCTTGATGCCGCCGGCGGCGCGGGCGTCGGCCTTGGCGCGTTCTTCGCGGATGTCGTCGGGCACGCGACCGGGCTTGAAGTCGGGGTAGGAGGTCGACTCGATGAGGGCGCCGGTGAGCTTCTCGATTTCGGTGAGGAGCTGGCCTTGGTCGGGTGCGACGAAGGACCAGGCGACGCCGCGTCGGCCGGCGCGGGCGGTGCGGCCGATGCGGTGGATGTAGACCTCGGGGTCTTCGGGGAGGTCGTAGTTGATCACGTGGGTGATGTGGTCGATGTCGAGTCCGCGTGCGGCGAGGTCGGAGGCGATGAGCACGTCGACGTTCTTTCCGCGCATGGCGTCCATCACTTTGTTGCGCTTGGACTGGTGGAGGTCGCCGTGGATCTCGCGGACGCTGAGCTTCTTCTCGCGGAGGTACTGGGTGACCTTGCGGACGGTGGCCTTGGTCCGGCAGAAGACGACGGTGGCCTCGGGCTTTTCACGCTGGAGCAGCATGAGCAGCAGGGCGCGCTTGTCCCAGCGCTCGACGGAGAAGTACTTCTGGTCGACGCGGCTGACGGTGAGCGATCCGGAGACGACGTTGACGTTGATGGCCTCGGGCTTCATGAAGCGCCGGGCCAGGCGTTCGATGTCTTGGTCGACGGTGGCGGAGACGAACACGGTTTGGTGCTCGGTCTTGATGGCGCCGAGGATCTTGCGGATGTCGTCGCGGAAGCCGATGTCGAGCATGCGGTCGACTTCGTCGAGCACGGCGTAGCGGATGTTCTGGAACGACAGCTGCCGCCGGCCGTGGAGGTCCATCACGCGTCCGGGGGTGCCGACGACGATGTGTCCGCCCTGGTCGAGGGACTTCTGCTGGTCGCGCATCGACTCGCCCCCGATGATGGAGGTGACGCCGATGCCGGTGTACCGGCCGAGCTGTTCGAGTTCGGCGGCGATCTGTGCGGCGAGCTCGCGCGTGGGGCCGAGCACCAGGGCCTGGCAGGGGTCGGTGGGCTCGAGCTTGGAGAGGATGGGCAGGCCGAAGGCGGCGGTCTTGCCGGTGCCGGTGCGGGCTTGGCCGATGGCGTCGTGGCCTTCAAGGATCTTGGGGATCAGCTCGGCCTGGATGTCGGTGGGGTATTCGAAGCCGTGCTCGGTGATGCCGCGGAGGACGGGTTCGGCGAGGCCGAGCTGGTCGAAGCGCATTTTGGAGACGCCGTCGTCGCCGGGCTCGGGGTCGGGAAGCCGGCCGTCGTTGGCGGGTGCGGCTTCGGGTTGGGGCAGGGTTTCGGAATCGGTCACGGCAGGTCCATCGGGTTGTTCGCCGGTCGGCCGGGGGTTCCGGTAAGGGGGCGGCGTTGGGGGCGGGGCGGGGCCGTCGGGTCGTAAAGAAGGCTTCTGTCGGCGGTTACGCCGGCGGAGGCGATCCGGTTCATGGGGAATCGGACCTTATGGGGGTCGCTCCCGAGGTCCGGTTGTTTCGGCGCCGTGAGGCCGGCCGATAGGCACGCCGGAGGAGTCGGCGGCCCGTGTGTGGGGGGCGTGGGTGGCGCCCGGCGTCCCATCGTATCCGAAGGACGGCTGAGCATGGTAGAACTGCGTGGTCCTGTGACGATTCCCCCGGCGGTCCAACGCGAAGCAGGCCCGGGCGGGGCTCCGATCAGCCGGATCGATATCGATTTGGACGCGCTGGGGCGTAATGCCCGGACGCTGGGGGCGATGGCGGCGCCGGCGGCGTTGTCGGCGGCGGTGAAGAAGGACGGGTACGGGTTGGGGGCGGTGCCGATCGCGCACCGGCTGGTGAAGTCGGGCGCCCGGATGCTGTGCGTCTACACGCCCGACGAGGCCGAGCGGCTGGTGGCCGGGGCGATCCAGGCGCCGATCCTGATCCTGATGCCGGTGTGGGAGCTCAGCCGTACCGATGCGCTGTATCGCGCGGCGGTGGCGGGCCGGCTGCACCTGACGATCCACGAGAAGGACCAGTTCGAGGCGGTGGCGAAGCTCGGGCGTACGTTCGGCATGCGCATGCCGGTGCAGCTGTACCTGGACACGGGCATGTCGCGTGGCGGGCTCTCGCCGGCCCAGTTCGCGGCGGTGCTGCGTTCGGCGGCCGACCGGCAGTACGTGCAGGTGTCGGGGGTGTACACGCACTTCGCCTCGGCCGACTCGGACCCGGAGCAGACGCGTCAGCAGTTCGATCGCTTGCAGGCGGTGTTGGAAGAGCACGCCGAGGCGATGCCGTCGGACGCGATTGTGCACGCGTCGGCGACGACGGGCGTG
>JBCCXV010000296.1:0-3497 GCA_039191195.1 Planctomycetota bacterium | reverse complement strand
GTCGACGTCGACAAGTTCAAGACGCTCAACGACGAGCACGGCCACGACGCCGGCGACCTCGGCGTCCACTGGGTGGCCCACACCATCCAGTCGGTCGTGCCCGAGCACGGCACGGCCTGCCGCCTCGGCGGCGACGAGTTCTTGGCCGTCCTGCCCGACTTCGACGCAAACCAGGCCGCCGCCCTCGCCGAGAAGCTCCGCCACAACATCGAAACCGCCGTCGGCAAGCCCGCCGAAATCCCCAAGCTCCTGACCCTCAGCATCGGCTTGGCCACACGCGAGCCCAGCGCCGACTACGACCGCACCCAGTTCTTGCGCCACGCCGACGAGGCCATGTACGCCAGCAAACGCAGCGGCCGCAACCGCGTCAGCCGCGCCAACGCGGCCTGACGCCCCCGCTTTGCGTCGCCAATCTCAACCTTAGTCCTGCAGCACGACCACGTGCTCGGGGTCGACTTCGAGCGACGCCCCGGACCCCGCCGGGCCGGCCTCGACTTCCGGGTTGAGTTCGACCGCCACCAGCTCGGTGTTCTCGTTCACCACAAACCGGTGCTGCGCCGTCGAGCCCAGGTAGACGCTGCCGGTCGGCTCGGCCGTGAAGCGGTTCACGCCGTTCGCGTCGCCCCCGGCGGCCAGCCGGATCGCCTCGGGGCGGATCGAGCAGGTCACGTTGCCCTTGCTCGGCGCCGAGTCGCCGTCGATCGCCGCCCGCAATTCCCCCAGCGGGGACTCGAGCACCGCGTAGTCGCGCCCGTCGTGCTGCTGCTTACCCCGGATCTCCGCCGGCACGAAGTTCGTCTCGCCGAGGAAGCTGGCCACAAACCGGCTGCGCGGACGGCGGTACACCTGCGCCGCCGGGCCGGCTTGGATGATCTTGCCCTGGTCGAGCACCGCCAAGCGGTCGGCCATGGCCAGCGCCTCCTGCTGGTCGTGCGTCACGTACACGCCCGTGATCCCCGTCGACTTGCACAGCGACCGGATCGATTGCCGCATCTCCAGACGCAGCTTGGCGTCGAGGTTCGACAGCGGCTCGTCCAGCAGCAGCACCCGCGGCTCCACCACCAGCGCCCGCGCCAGCGCCACCCGCTGCTGCTGCCCGCCCGAGAGCTGCTGGATCTTCCGGTCGGCCTCTTTGGTCAGCTTCACGTTCGCCAGGGCCGCGTCGGTGCGCTTGTCGGCCTCGGCCTTACCGACCTTGCGCACGTCGAGCCCGAAACGCACGTTCTGCCGGACCGTCATGTGCGGCCACAGCGCGTAGCCCTGGAAGACCATCCCCGCCTCGCGCTTGTTCGGCGCCAGGTGCGTCACGTCGTCGTCCCCGAAGCGGATCGAACCCTCGTCGGGCTCCACGAACCCCGCGAGCATCCGCAGCAGCGTCGTCTTGCCGCAGCCCGACGGGCCCAGCAGGAAGAACAGCTCACCCCCTTCGATCTGCAGGTCCACCCCGTCGACCGCGGCGGTCGACCCGAATCGTTTACGCAAAGCTTGGACAGTGATCGGCGTCATCGGGGGCACAGACTACCCCACCGGGCGGGGCGCGATCACCGACCAGTTCCGACCCGTCCGTTTCGCGCCCCCGTGGGACACCTCACGCCGGTACGAGTAGTACCGGTCCGCACGCCCGTAGGTGCACGGGTGCGACGCCCCGCCGTGGTCGACCCGGTCCACCCCCGCGGCCCCCAGACGGCGTACGGCCTCGGCCACAAGATCGACGTGAGGCCGCCCGCTGCCCGACGGCCATCGCACGACCGCGGCGTCGAACCGCTCGGCCACTTCCGGGCCCACCTCGAACGCCTCGGCCGTGATGCACGGCCCCACCGCCGCGGTGATCGGGGGCGTCACCGCGGCGACCGCCGCTTCGATCACGCCCGCCAGCAGCCCCCGCCAGCCCGCATGCACCGCCGCGACCTCGCCCCCACCCGCCCCGGCCAGCAGCACGGGCACGCAGTCGGCCGTGATCACCGCCACCGCGAGACCCGGGTCTCGGCTCACCACGGCGTCCGCCTCGGGCCCGGGAGCCGCAGAATCTGCCGAGCCTTTTGCGGCCACGCCACTTGTCCACACCCCGCAACCATGCACTTGTCGAGCCCGGGCCAGGTGTCTCGGGGCCGACGCTTGAATCTCGGCCGCCGCCGGCCGCACCCACGCGTCGGGCTCGCGAATCCACGCCCAACGACGCGGGTAAACCGTGTCAATGAGCCATGGCGACAGGGCGGGCGGGGCGCTTTCTTCCCCGAGACCGACAACACCAGCAGGGTCCGTCCAACCGCGGCCCAAAAAGGAGTGCGGGACGCCTAATTCATTGATGATAAATGACTTGAGAGCAATCGCCTCGGCGCCCGGATCGGAGGCGCCTTGCGCCTCTGCCTTGGCCGGCATGTCGGCGGATCCCCGATCGAGTTTTCCACGTTTCTCGTTCACGGCTTGACGATCCCGTCGGGCGCGTTACTCTTTGGGACGAAGCGGCGACCAACACATCGCCGTGACCCACTGCCCCCGGAAGGGCTCGGCTGGAGCTTGTCTCCCGCCGGGCCTTTTTTTTGCGCCGATTTCTCTGCGCCCAGGAGGGACCTACCCTGCTCGCCGTGAGCATACGGCCGACACGCCCGAGGCTGACCCTTCTCGCCGCGTGCGTCGCGGGCGCCCTCGCCGGCTGCTACCCGCCGCACGGCAACCCGTCCTTCGACATCGACGCCTGGGCGGCCCGCTCGGTCATCGCCAAGCTGCGCCACGACCCACAGCCGTTGCCCCGCCCACTGGTGATCATCGGCGGGTGGACCGATCCCGGCCTGTCCCCCGCCATCCTCGCCTGGCGAGCCCGACGCGCCACCGGCGACGACCGCGTGCTCCCCATCGACATGGCCTTCGTCTTCACCACCGAGCAGGCCCGCCGGCGTGTCATCGAGCGCGTCATCGACCGCTTCGGGACCGATGCCCAAGGCCGGCCGCCCGAGGTCGATGTCGTCGGCTTCTCCATGGGCGGGCTCGTCGCCCGATACACGGCGTTGCCCCCGCGCCCCGAGGTCGCCACCGACAAAGACCGCGGCCTCCCCAGGCTGCAAATCGCACGCCTGTTCACCATCGCCACGCCGCACCGCGGCGCCCAAGCCGCAACCTGGCCCACCGTCGACGCCATGGTGATGGACATGCGGCCCGGCTCGCCGTTCCTCGCCTACCTCGACGCCGCGGGCGACCCCGACGCCCCCTCGACCGACGGCCTCCCGCAACCGTCCGCCTTCGAGGCCCGCGTGGGCTTCCCGGTCGTCGCCTACGGCGTGAACCCCGACCACATCGTCGGCGCCGCGAACAGCTCGCCCACGACACGTCCGCCGTACTGGCTCGACCCGCCGTGGCTGACGATCTCTCCGCACCTCGCCGTGCTCGACGACCCCCGCATCGCCGCCGACATCCTGCTCCGGCTCACCGGCCAGCCGCCGCTTACGACCGACCCGCCCGCGCCGTTGCCCGATTAACCGCCCGGCCGATACACCGCCGCG
>JBCCXV010000295.1:0-3498 GCA_039191195.1 Planctomycetota bacterium | reverse complement strand
GGGCTCGATCGGTCTCGCGGGAGCGGGGCGGCTGCGGGAACGGGCTCGGCGGGACTTTCCTGCCGAAACAGCCCGAACGCGGCGGCCCAGGCCTCGCCCGGCCTGGGCTCAAGCCCGGCCGAGGGCGTCGGCGGGGCGGGGGATCCAAGTTGAGCCGTAAGCAGGCCTTTGCCGACGGCGGCCGCTCTAGAGCGACCTTGTATTAACAGTACGCGAACCCGGTTTTCGGTGTCAAGGGGCGCGCGGGCTGGGAATCTGGGCAATCCCGCCGGGGGGGCTGTGAAGCGGCCGCGGGGGCAACCGGGGTTCAGGCGGCGACGACGCGGGTGCCGTGGTCTTTGCCGGCGACGACCTCGGCGATGTGGCCCGGGGTCTTCATGTCGAAGACGACGATGGGGATGCTGCGCTCCATGCACATGGAAAAAGCGGTGAGGTCCATCACGCCGAGGCGTTTGCGGATGGCGTCGTCGAAGGTCAGGCGGTCGAAGCGGACGGCGTCGTCGTGTCGGTTGGGGTCTTTGTCGTAGATGCCGTCGACCTTGGTGGCCTTGAGCAGGACGTCGGCCTCGATCTCGGCGGCGCGGAGCGAAGCGGCCGAATCCGTGGTGAAAAATGGGTTCCCGGTCCCGCAGACGAACACGACCACCCGGCCCTTTTCCAGGTGGCGTACGGCCCTGCCGCGGATGTAGGACTCGGCCACGGAACTGATGTTGATCGCCGAGAGCACCCGGGCCGGCTGGCCGAGGGTCTCCAGGGCTTCTTTCAGGGCGATGCCGTTGATGGCGGTGCCCAGCATGCCCATGTAGTCGGCCGAGGCGCGGGGGAGCTGTTCGGCCTGGGCCAGGGCGCCGCCGCGGACGATGTTGCCCCCGCCGACGACGACGGCGAGCTGGCAGCCCTGTTTGGCGGCCGCGGCGATTTCGGCGGCGATCACGCCGAGTTCATCGGGGTCGATGCCGGCGCCGCCGGGCTTGCAGAAGGCCTCGCCGGAGACCTTGAGCAGGGCCCTGCGGTAGCGGGGGGCTTCGAGGGACGGGGTGCTCACGGGCGGGCTCCGGTTGGGGGGCGGGGCGTTGTCCCAGGCGGATCGGGGTCGGCGGACGCCGCGGTGGGGATTGGAGTCGTCAGGGACGCCAGCGTCAAGGCGGGGCGGCGAAACGCGGCCCCCCGGAAAAAACCGGTGCGTGCCGCCAGGCGTTGCTTTATCGTGGCATAGCGGGTTGAGGTCGGCACGGTTTAGGTCTGCCGGGCCAGGCCTGGCCTAAACAGGCGTGGTCCCGTACAGGCTTGGCGGGACGTGCGTCGATCGATCTGCATCAGGAGCGCGACCATGAGCACGCTCAGCGCCGCGGGGGAGTCTCGGTTGACCGCCGACCGTGCGTTGGCGGCGCTCGCGCAGGCCGCGGGCGAAGCGATGTCCCGGCAAGACCGGATGGACCGCCTGGCCCGAGGTCTTTGCGGCGCCTTGCACGCGGACTGGGCCGTGTGGAGCCTGCTGGACGACGAGGGCGGCGCGGTGGCGTCGGGCTCGGCGTCGGGCGAGTCGTCCCCGCCGCATGTGGCGTTGCCCGCGGCCCGGCCCCCGAGCGACTGGGCGCCGACCCCCGACGGGCCCGGCGGCGCCGTGGCGACGACTTGGCGCGAGACGCCGACCGATGCGGACGCCCCGCCCGCGCAGAGTGACCACGGTCCCGGCGCGGCGGTGGGCTGCCTGGTGGCCGTAGACGGATCGACTTCGGCCTGGCTGGCGTGTTACCGCGATCGTCGCCGGCCCGGGTTTAGCCACCACGACGCCGAGATCTTGGGGCGGTCCCACGCCGTAGCCGCGGCGCTGTTGCGGTCGGAACCGGGCGGGCGGAGCGACGACCCGCGGGTGCAGAAGCTGCCGACGCGCTTGCGCCAGACCCTCGCCGGTCTGTTGGGCGGGCAGAGCGAGAAGCAGGTCGCCGCCGAGCTTGGCCTGAGCCCGCACACGGTGCACAACTACGTGCGTCAGCTGTACCGCCGGTTCGAGGTGTCGAGCCGTGGCGAGTTGCTATCGCTGTTTGTCACCCGGCCGGCGCCGCGGCCCGACGTGCACCTGGGCGAGGGCATCTGACCGCCGCGCCGCGGTGGACACCGCCCACTTACTGCGAGCAGACCTCGTACTCGACCCACCACCGCCGGGTTTCGTGCGCGGAGAGTTGCGTGGGCGACTCTGTGTGTGCGATGGCTTTGTCGAGGTGGTCGAACGGCGCGTTGGTGGGTTCGAGGGCGACGTGGTGGAAGCCGTGCAGCCCGCCGCGGGTGAGCCAGACGCCGAGGTAGGGCAGCGCTTCGCGCGGGCCGTATCGGCAGGCCAGCTGCGTGCGCGGATCGGCGTGCGTGGTGTCTTCGATCCGAAACGACGGTTCTTGGGGCGACGGCGTGAAGAGCTTGACGCACGCCGGCAAAGGGCCGAGGTCCATGCGGTCGATCGCGACGCTCGGGACGGGGCTGGGCCACTTGGCGGGCCCGTCGGGTTCCAAGCCGGGCAGGCCCAGGCCGCCATCGATGCGCCCGGCGCCGGGGCCCGGCTGTAGCGCGATCGCGTCGCCATCGCGGATCGCGAACAGTGGGTGCAGGCACCAGACGTAGTCCACCGGATGGTTCGCGGTGTTGGTCAGGGCGTAGTCCAGCCGTACGACGGCGTCTTGGACGCGCACGTTGCGCTCGAAGGTCAACGGCAGACAATCCAGCTCGAGCGCGAGTGTGATCCCCTGTTCATCGGCCGAGACCACGTCCCAGGCGCGGGCCCAGGCTTCGCCGTGGTCGGGCATGTCGCGGCGTTCGACGGTGCAAGGCCCGACGGTGGGCAGGCACTCGTCGATGCCGGCCATGGGGCCCCGGTCGTAGGGCGTTCCGATGGGCTGTTGACCCAACGGCCGGCCGGGCGGCGCCCACATCCACTCGCGGTCGCGGCGCCGGTCGCGTAGCGAAACCACTTTGCCGCCAAGCTCGGGGCACACGGCGATGTGCACGGCGTCGGTTTGGAGCGTCCAGAGGTCGAAGCCGTCTTGCGTGGCCCGGCCGGAGGTGGCGGTCAACGCACGCGCCCCGCGCCGGCAGAGGGCGTCGTGACAAACGCGTCGGGCCGGATGCCGGTCGCGACCTCGTAGGCCCGGGCGATGCGGACGGCGAGGTCGTCGATCGCGTCGCGTTGGGCGAGGGTGACGGTGCACCCGCCGAAGCCGCCGCCGGTCATGCGCGAGCCGATCACGCCGGCGTCGCGTTCGGCCTCGGCCAACGAAACCAGCTTGTCGAGCTCGGGCGTCGACACCGCAAAGTCGTCGCGCAGCGAGGCGTGGCTGGCGAACATCAGGTCGCCCACGGCGGGGTAATCGCGCACGCCTAGCGCTTGGGCGCAGTCGAGCGTGCGCTGGTTCTCGTCGATCACGTGGCGGGCCCGCTGGAAGACCACCGGGTCGAGGTCGCCCCGGGCTGCTTTGAGCATGGCGGCGCCTGCGTCGCGCAGGGCGG
>JBCCXV010000294.1:0-3507 GCA_039191195.1 Planctomycetota bacterium | reverse complement strand
GCGCCACCTCTCTACCCAACCGGGAGGCGCCCGTGAGCGTCATCGAGTTCGACGAAACCCGCGACGACGGCGTCCGTGTTGTCCTCGCCGTGGGCGACCTCACCGGCCAAGCCCTCGGCCTGGCCGACGAAACCCACCCCCTGGCCAAGGCCCTGGGGCGCAAGTGGGCCGCCCAGCGCGTCGTCCTCGACCTCTCCGAAGCCCAGTACATCGACTCCGCCGCCATCGGATGGCTGCTAGACGCCAAGCGCGAAACCGCCGCCGCCGGCGGACGCTTCGTCCTCCAGTCGCCCCAGCCGCGGGTCTTGCAGGTCCTCCAGACCTTGCAGGTCGATCGCGCCCTACCCATCGGGCTGTCCCGTGAGGCCGCGGCACAACTCGCCCTGCCCCAGACCCCCCAGCCCGTCGCCGTCGCCAACGATCCAGGAGCCCAGGCGTGACCGCAGAGCCCACCGTCGTCCAGGACCAGACCGACAACCGATCCGCAACCCCGCCCGAGCTCGACGGCCTGACCACCGAGCTCGCCATGGCCCGCCTGGTCGAACACGCCGCCAAGCTCGGCGCCAGCGACCTCCTGCTCCTGGCCCACGAGGACTACCTCGCCATCCAGATGCGCCGCCTGGGCCTGGTCGAGCCCGTCGCCATCGTCTCCCCCGACAAGGGCAAGGCCTTCATCCAGCACCTCAAAGCCGAGGCCGGCATGGACGTCGCCGAACTCCGCCGACCCGCCGACGGCCGCTGGCTCTACGAGTTCGAACTCGAAGGCTTCGACCACAACCAAACCGTCGACCTACGCCTCAGCACCCTGCCCACGCTCCACGGCGAAGACATGGTCATCCGCCTGCTCGACCGCGAGCAGGGCCTCTTCAACCTCGACGACCTGGGCATGACCCCCGACGAGCTCCGCGCCTACCAGCGCATGATCCACTCGCCCGGCGGGCTCATCCTCTGCACCGGGCCCACCGCCTCCGGCAAGTCGTCCACCCTCTACGCCACCCTCGCCGCGCTCCACGACGGCCAACGCAAGATCAACACCATCGAAGACCCCGTCGAGTTCGCCGTCGACGGCCTGCGCCAAAGCCAGACCCAACCCGGCATCGGCCTGACCTTCTCCAAGCTCCTGCGCGCCGTGCTCCGCCAATCGCCCGACGTCATCATGATCGGCGAAATCCGCGACGAAGAGACGGCCCACACCGCCGTCCGCGCCGCCAACTCCGGACACCTGGTGCTCTCCACGCTCCACGCGCCCGTCGCCGACGCCGCCGTCGAATCCATGCGCGGCCTGGGCGTGCCCGACCACTTCCTCGCCTCGGCCCTCCGCGGCGTCGTCACCCAGCGCCTCTTGCGCACCCTCGACCCCGACCACCGCATCAGCTTCGACCTCGACCACGCGCCCGAGGTCTTCGCGTCGGTCCGCCCCAAGCTCCAGCCCGGCGAGGGCGACAAGCTCTACGCCCCCGACCCCGCCAAAGGACCCGCCGGCTACGCCAGCCGCGCCGGCGTGTTCGAGGTCCTCGAGGTCGACGCCAACATCCGCAGCCTCATCGCCCAGGGCGCCGAGGCCAACCGCATCCGCGCAGCCGCAATCGACGCCGGCATGACCCCCTTCCGCGACAACGCGCTGGTCAAGGTCGCCCAAGGCCTAACCAGCATCGAAGAGGTCTACCGCGTCATCCCGTCCGAGTACCTGCAAGACGAGACCCCGGACCGCGCCGCCGCGGCGTGACCTGTGCCGGGTGAGTGCGCGACACCCAGACACTTGCATTCCATTCCGGATGGTGGCGCCGGCGTCCCGCCCGTGATGTCTTAAGCACGAAAGGGCGGGCGCTCGTGAGCCCCGGCCGTTCCGCTTCAGCGGCGCGGTGGCCGCCCCCTCCAAAGCACCCCGCTACCCTCCGGCCGTGCGCACCTGCCTGTTCACCCCCAACTTCCTCCCCGCCTTCGGCGGCGCCGAACGCATGGCCGACGCCATCGTCCGCGGGCTCCTCGATCGCGGCCACCAGGTCGTCGTCCTCGCCCAGCAGCCCGCCCCAGGCCAGCGCGAGCCCAACCTCCCCTACACCGTCCGACGCTACGCCCGCCCGCCCGCACAGCACCTCTGGCCCGAACGGCTCGCCACCCCGTTGCGCAAGCTCCACCGCGAGTTCGCCTTCGACGCCGTCCTCGCGTTCTACGCCTACCCCAACGGCTACGCCGCCGACCACGCCCGCGCCAAGCTCCCGGGCGTCAAGGTCGTCGTCAGCCCGCGCGGCGGAGACCTCTACCCCCACTTCCACGCCCTCCGCAAGCCCCGCGTCAAGTCCGTCATCGCCCGCGGCTACGCACGGGCCGACCGCATCGTCGCCGTCTCCCGCTGGACCGCCAACCGCATCGCCGAAGTCACCGGACGCCAGCCCGACCAGCTCCCGCCCATCGACCACGCGCCCAACGGCCTCGACCTCGCCGAATTCGACCAGCAGCTCGAAGCGTCCCAGAACCTCGCGCCGCTCATCGACATGCCCTTCCTGCTCCAGCTCTCGCGACTCCACGACGTCAAGCAGCACGCCGTCACCTTGCAGGCCCTCGCCAAGATCAAGCCCGAACTCGACGCCGCCCGCATGAAGCTCGCCATCGTCGGCGACGGGCCCGAAGAGCCCCGCCTGGTCAAACTCGCCGACGAGCTCGGCCTCCAGGGCTACGCCTTCTTCCTCGGACGTCGCACCGGCGCCGAGAAGATGTGGCTGCTCGGACACGCCCACGCCATGGTCGCCCCCAGCCGCGAAGAAGGCATGCCCTCGGCGGTCCTCGAAGGCCTCGCCGCCGGACTGCCCGTCGTCGCCAGCGGCATCGACCCCCACCGCGAAGCCATCGACGACTCCGACCTGCCCGACGCCCCCACGCCCCACGCCGCGCCCCCGCGCGCCTCGCCCGGCCTGTTCTTCCCCGTCGGCGACACGTCCAAGCTCGCCGACCAGCTCGCACGCGTTATCCGCGAAGACAACCGCCCCCGCGTCGCCGCCGCACTCGAGCGCCGCAAGCGCTACGACCTGCCCGTGATGCTCGACGCCTACGACCGCGCGCTGCGCGCCGCCGTCGACGCCTAATCGCCGGCCGTCAGAACCCGCGCGTCGCCTCGGTGATGCACTCGTTCACCCGCGTCTCGAACGCCGTGCGCGCCGCCCGCTCGGTCACCAACTCGCCGCTCAGGATCTCGTCGGCGACGCCGTTGAGGCCCTCGGCGATCGCCGCGAATACCACGCCGGTCTTCTGCAACTCGCGCGGCCGACGCGCGTGGTCCATCGTCGCCGGCAGGTCGACCCGCCACCCATCACCCGTCTTGCGCATCAGGATCAACCGGTCGCCGTAAGTCCCCAAACGCACCCGGGCCACGTTGCCCAGCACCGTCACGTCCGCCGCGTCGATCGACGCCTTGCCCCAGATCCGGTCGCCGATCGGGTACGCCTGGTTCAAGCTCCCCGCGAGCGCCCGGCGCAGGTGATCCGAGTTGTACGGGTGCGCCGTCGTGAT
>JBCCXV010000293.1:0-3571 GCA_039191195.1 Planctomycetota bacterium | reverse complement strand
CCGCGGAGGCGCTCGAGTCTCAACCCCAGCCCGAGCCCGCGTCGCCGGCGCCTTCGGCCGGTCTGATCGCCCCCGTGAACTTCGAGCCCGGCGAGGCCGACCCCTGGCGGGGCTGGGAGCGCGACGGCGACCTGCGCGTGCTGACCGTCGATATGCGACCGACCGCGGCGCGCATCCAGCCGGGCGGCTTCGTGCACTACCGCCAGCGGGTGCTCACGCCGGGCGGGCGCGTGATCGAAGCGCTCTCAACGCCCCTTCACCGCTACGCCATGGCCGGGGTGACGCCGATGCTCGACCCGGTGGAGCGCGGCCTCTCGGGATTGCGCGTCGGCGAGCGGCGGCTGGTGGCGGTGCCGCGCGGGCTCTGGCCGGAAGACTGGCGCCGGGCCGCCGGGCGTTCGTCGGCCGAGGCGCTGGTGCTCGAGCTCGCCGTCGTCGACCTGAACCCGGGCGTCGACGTGCAGACGCTCGTGGGCGGACGCGGGCCCGAGGTACGGCCGGGCGACCGGGTCGAGGCCCACTGGATCGCGTTCGTGGGCGAGCAAGCCAAGCCGATGGACAGCACCCGGCAGCAGGGGGCGCCGCGGTCGCTGGTCGTCGGCGCCGGTCAGGTGATCGCGGGCCTCGAACACGGGCTGATTGGCATGCGCGTGGGCGAGACCCGCCGGATCGGTGTCCCGCCGGCGCTGGGCTTCGGCGAGCGCGGGCTGCCGCCGATGATCCCGCCCGGCGCGAGCGTGACGTATCAGGTTCGGCTGGAATCGCTCGAACCCGCGACGCGGCTTGAGCCCCTGGCGCCGGCCCCCCCCGACCCCGCGGCGTAGCTGCGTGACTCCCGCGTCGCGGCTCACGACGTGAAGCGATGACGGCGGGGATCCCCCCCCGGGGTCTGGCGACGGCTCGACGGGGTCTTTGCGAAGGCTGGGGGTAGACTCCGCGGGTGCTCCGCGTGCTCGCGCTGTTCCTGCTGCTGATCGTCCCGCCCTTGGCGTGGGTGAACTTCGGCTTTAAGCCAGAAGCGAAGCGGCAGCCCGACACGCTGGTGTTCTGCAGCACCTCGAAGATCACCACGCTCGACCCGCAGAAGTCCCAAGCCCTCAACGACAGCCGGATCATCACGTCCTTGCTCGAACCGCTGTTGCGCTTCGACCCTGGTCGGCTTGCCGCCGACCCCGGCGACCCCGCGGCGCTGATCCCCGGCGCCGCCGCCGCGCTGCCCGAACTCGGCGAAGACGGCCGCACGTACACGTTCAAGCTGCGCCCCGACGCCAAGTGGTCCAACGGCGACCCGGTGACCGCCCGCGACTTCGACCGGGCCTGGATGCGCGGCCTGTTCCCCGACATGAGCGCCCCGTACACCGACAAGCTCAAGCTCATCGAAGGGGGGGAGGACTTCTTCCAATGGCGCTCGCACATCCTGACACTCATGTCGGATCAAGCGGACGAGCAGGCCCTGGCCGAAGCCCGCGCCGCCCTGCCAGAACAGGACCGCGGCTTCGGGCCCGGCGACGGCCAAGCCGCCTTCGAGCGATCCATGGAGCACTACGACGAGACCGTCCGCGTCGATACGCCCGACGACCACACGCTCGTGGTGCGCTTGGAGAAGGTGACGCCCTACTTCCCCGAACTCGCGGCGTTCATGACCTTCTCTCCGCTGCACGCCGACTCCGCCATGGCCGCGCTCCGGGTCAATCCCGACACCGGCGCGATCACGATGGACACCACGTACTTCCAAAGCCCCGACCGATTCGTCACGAACGGTGCTTACCAGCTCGACAAGTGGGACTTCGGCCAGCGGTTGGAACTGGTGGCCAACCCACTGTTTCGAGACCACGCCAATAGGCGCAACCAGCGCCTTGTGATGTTGGTGATCGAGGATGAAGGCGTCGCACTGCTCAGGTTCAACCGGGGCGAGGTGGACTGGTGCCTGAGCATCGCGTCCTCCTCGCCGTTGGCCGCGAGCCTTGTCGCAGGCCGGCCGGGTGAGGCGCACTTGGTCGGATACGCCGCCACGTACTACTACTCGTTCAATTGCTCGCCCACGATCGACGGCAGACCCAACCCCTTTGCCGACGCGCGCGTCCGCCGGGCGCTGTCCATGGCGATCGACCGAAAGACCCTGGTGCGCGAGGTCACCCAGCTGAACCAACCCATTGCCGACTCGTTCATCCCCGAAGGCCAGATGCCCGGCTACACGCCGCCGGATGGGCAATATCACCGTTTTGATCCCGCCGCAGCCAAGGCGCTGCTTGCCGAAGCCGGCTACGGCCCCAACCGCCCCTTGCGCTTCGAGTTTGCTTACAACACCGGGGGCGGCCACGAGATCCCGGGCCAAGCCATCGCGAACATGTGGAAAGAACACCTGGGAGTCACGGTCACCACCGCGGCGTATGAGTGGGGCACATTCCAAGAGATCCGACGCAACAAAGCCTACGAGGTTGCCCGAAACGGCTGGTTCGGCGACTACCGAGATCCTTCGACGTTTCTCGAACTGTTCCGCAGCGGCGGCTCTGGCAACGTCACCGGCTACGCCGACCCCGAGTACGACCGGCTGATTGACGAAGCCGGCAAGGCCCTCGAGCCCGACAAGCGAGCGCGCCTGTTCGCAGAGGCGGAACAACGGATGCTCGACGCGGCGCCCATGATCCCCCTATGGCACTACACCGAGTTGTTCCTGTACGACGAGAACCGGGTACAAGGCCTGAACCTCAACCCTTGGAGCGCGCTGGCGCTGCATGAAGTCGCCGTGATGTTGCCCCCGCACCTGCGTTGAGACGACCGACTTGACCACGCTCATCCTCCGACGACTGCTTCAGCTGCCGCTGATCCTATTCCTGGTGTTCGCCACCACATTCACCCTGGCCTGGGTTTTGCCGGGAGATCCTCTCCAGGGCACCGACGAAAGGGAGATCGACCCCGCCATCGCCGAGGCGATGCGCAAGCAGTACAACCTCGACAGCCCGTGGTCGTTTCTGAGCAGCTACGCCAATGATCTGTTCACCAAGGGGGACCTGGGGCCGTCGCTGAAGTACCGAGACCGCCAAGTCGCCGACATCATCAGCGAGGCCTTGCCGGTATCGGCCACGCTCGGCGCGGCGGCGATCGGCGTGGCGCTGATCATCGGCACCGTCGCCGGCGTCTTGGGCGCGTTGCGCCCGGGCACCGCGCTTGAGGCCGGCTCGCTGGGCGTCGCCCTCATCGGTGTGTCGCTGCCCAGCTTCGTCACCGGCACGCTGCTGCTGGCCGGCGCCGGGCTCTTGTCGCGCGAGATCCCCGACTTCGCGCTGCCCATCGGCGGGTGGTCCGGGCCGGCGGCCGTGCTGCTGCCCGCGATCGCGCTGGGCCTAACCCCCGCGGCCTACATCGCACGCCTGCTGCGGCTCGGCCTGGCCGACCTGATGCACAGCGACTTCGTCCGCACGGCCCGGGCCAAAGGCGCCACGCCCCAGCGGGCCCTGTTCCGCCACGCCCTCAAGGTCGCCTACCTGCCGGTGCTGTCGTTCCTCGGGCCGGCCGCGGCGTCGGCCATGACCGGCAGCTTCGTCATCGAGCAGGTCTTCAACATCCCGGG
>JBCCXV010000292.1:0-3595 GCA_039191195.1 Planctomycetota bacterium | reverse complement strand
CGGCCGCCCGGCGCGTCGTCGCGACCGCGTAGCCCGCGTCGTCCGCCGCCAGCCCGTCGTCGAGCAACCGCACCTCGATCCCCCGCTGAGCCCCGGCCTCACCCGCCGGCAGCGGGAACGTCAGCGCCTCGTATGCCCCCGTTGCCTGTTGCGCCGACGCCGCGTCGAACCGCACGCCGCGCTCCTCGACGCGCTGCCCATCGACCCACAGCTCCGCCCGCGTCCCCGGCAGCCCCCATCCACGCACCACCGCCGACACCACCGCCGCCTCGCCCGGCCGCGCCTCCCTCGGCTCCACCGCCACCTCCACCACCCCCGCGTTCCCTCGCCAATCACGCCCGCCCGTCGCGTCGACCACCTCTACGCCCGCCCCCGGCAGCGCGCCAACCAACCCCGCCTCGCTGACCGCTTCCCACGTCGCCGCCTGCAGGTCGCTCACCACCACCAGTCGCCCACGCCCGCCCGTCTCGCGCATCGCCTCGCCCAGCAGCCGCGTCCCCTCCGCCAGCCCGGCCGCCAGGTCGCCCGCCCCCGCTGTCGCCTCGACCTCCGCCAGCGCCGCCCGCAGCCCCGGCACGTTCTGCGTCGGCCGATCGAACACCGCCCGCGTCGTCGCACCCGTCACCACCAGCCCCGCCGGGGCCCCCGACGCCTCGGCCTCGGCCAGCGCCGCGTCCGCCGCCGCCTTGCCCAGCGTCATGCCCGTCGCCCCGCCCACGCCTTCCAGCCGCCAACCCATCGACGCCCCCGCGTCCAGCACGACCACCACCGCCTCGTCCCCACTCGCCCCCGCCCCATTGGCCCCGCCCGCCACCATCGGCCGGCAGAACGCCAGCACCACCGCCGCCACCGCCAGCGAACGCAGCATCAGCAGCAGCCACCGCCGCACCACCAGCCCCCGCCCCTGCTTCACCGCCGCCTCGGCCAGCAACGCCACCGACGGAAACACCACCACCCGCCGCGCCCGCCGACTCATCAGGTGCGCCGCCACCGGCCAAGCCAGCAAACCCAATCCCGCCAGAAGCCAGGGCGTCGTGAGCCACACCGCATCAGTACGTTAGCCACCACGATGCCGATCGATCACCCCGACGACCTCGACGACGATCGTCCACCCCCAACAGGACCCTGCCCACGCTGCTGCAAACCGATCCCCGCCTTGCTGGCTGGCCTTTGCCACGGGCAGTACAGCGACGGGTCGTACTGGGATGGCTTCGCGTGCGTCGGTCAGTGCGACGCCTGCGGGTTGCACGTCGAAGCCGCCATCACCGACGACGCTTACGACCGACGCGACCCCATCGAGTGGCAACGCGTGACCACCGAGTCGCAACGCCAGCGCCGCCGAGGCAAACGCCGACGCGACCGCTGACGCCTCGCTACCGCGCCGCCAGATACCCCCGCAGCGCATCGAGATACGGCCGATCCATCGTCGCCGCCGCGTAGTCCACGCCGATCCCACGCAGGTCGCTGATCCACCGCCGCCGCCAGTCGCCCAGCCGCTCCGCGTACGCCGCCCGCACCGCCGGCTCGCTCAGCCGCAGCCGCCGCCCCGACTCGCTGTCCACCACCACCGCCTGCCCCCAGCTTGGCAGCGCCAGCTCGTCGCCGTGCAAGACGTGGAACACCGCCGCCTCGTGCCCGGCGTGACGCAGCAGCCGCAGCCCGCGCAGCAACGGCCCCGGCTCATCGTGCAGGTCGCTCAGCACGACCACCACCCCCCGCTGCCGACGCAGCCGACGACCCACCGCCTCCAGCGCCATCCCCAGCCCGCTCGGCTGCCGCCAACCGCCCGGCTCGTGCGCCTCCAGCGTCGACACCACCGCCCGCGCCTGACGCCAACCCCCCGCCGGCTCGACCATCGCCTCCAGCCCCTCCCGCGCGATCGCCAGACCGACGCGGTCCTGCTGCTGCACCAGCATGAACGCCATCGCCGACGCCAGCCGCGCCGCGTGGTCGTACTTGCTCACCGGCCCGTCGTCCGCCCCCGCGCCACGCTGCCTGCTCGTCCACCCGCCCAGCCACGACTTCCGCGGCCGGGCCCTCTTGCCACCCACTCCCGCGTAACCCATCGACGCGCTCGCGTCGACCACCAGCACCGCCGACACCTCCGTCTGCATCTCGAACCGCTTGACGTACAGCCGGTCCGACCGCCCGTACACCTTCCAGTCCACGTCCGCCGGCGTGTCGCCCGGCACGAACTGCCGATAGTCCGCGAACTCCACCGACCGCCCAAACCGATCGGACCGATGCCGACCCGCGTACCGCCCAACCACCTTCCCCCGCGGCACAAACCGCAATCGACGCAACACCCCCAACTCACTCACCCGCAGGTAACGCGACTCGGGCTGTTGCTCGTTCATGGTTTCGGCAAGATTCAACACAGAGGGCCACGAGAGGGCCACAGAGAGTGTTGCTCGATGGCCACTTGTTGACGTAGTCCTATGACTGCAAATAGAAATGAAATTGCCAACGCGCCCGGAAATGTAAGTTGCAACCAACGATCCAAGTCCGTGAATACGCGCAGGAAAACAATAACTGCACAAGGCAAGGTCAGTAAGTAAACCGCGCCGAGAATCCAAAGTGCATGCCTGTAAAAAACAAGCATTGCAATGATCGTAAATCCAATCCATGCCATCGCCCATTGAGGGCTTGTGAGTAGGTCTGCAATCCTCAGACGCGAATCGATTTCATACAACTCGTGAGCAGCGCTACGCGATACATATTCTGTCCAAGTATTCCCGAAGCACAGCAGACTTACCCCACTTGCGGTAAGCATGACAGCAGCGATTAACACGCACAGCCGATCCTTCGATATCAACTCTGTGGCCCTCTCGTGGCCCTCTGTGTTGAATCCCATCACCCCGGTTCCTTCACTTCCTCCACCATCCGCCGCACCAGCGCCAGCGCGTCCAGCCCCTCGCCCGCCGCCTCGTAGTTCGGCAGCACGCGGTGCCGCAGCACCCACTCGGCTGCCTCCTTGACGTCCGCGCAGCTCGCCGTAGGCCGGCCGTCCATCACCGCCAACGCCTTGGCCATCAGCACCATCATCTGCCCGCCGCGCGGCCCCGCGCCCCACTCGACGTAGCGCCCCGCCGTCTCGCTCGCGTCCTCTCGACCCGGCCGCGTCGCCCGCGCCAGGTCCACCGCGTACCGCACGACGTGCTCGCTCACCGGCAGCCGCTTCACCAGCTGCTGGTACGCCAGCATCGTCTCCTTGCTCGCGACCCGGTCGACCGACGTGTCCCGCGGCGCGGTCGTCGCCGAGACGATGTCGACCTCCTCGTCCACCTCGGGGTAGTCGACCCACAGGCTGAGCATGAACCGGTCGAGCTGCGCCTCGGGCAGCGGGTATGTCCCCTCCTGCTCGATCGGGTTCTGCGTCGCGACCACGACGAACGGCGGGTCGAGCACGTGCCGCGTGCCCATCGACGTGACCTGGCGCTCCTGCATCGCCTCAAGCAGCGCCGCCTGGGTCTTGGGCGGGGTGCGGTTGATCTCGTCGGCGAGGATGAGGTTGCCGAACACCGGGCCGGGCACGAACCGCATCGCGCGGTGGCCGTGCTCGTCCTCGTCGAGCAGCTCCATGCCGATGATGTCG
>JBCCXV010000291.1:0-3627 GCA_039191195.1 Planctomycetota bacterium | reverse complement strand
CGCGACCGTTAGGGAGCGGGGCCTTCGACGGGTGCGCCGGTTGAGCCGAAGAGCATCTGGCTTGCTCCGCGCTGTCGGCGGCATGCCCCGCTCGCTGTTCCGGGGGACGCTCGCGGCTCGTATCGAGTCTTGCTGCGAGGCCAATCACCGCAGCACGTCGTACTCGAGCAGGACGTCTTCTTGGCCGTCTTCGCGGGGCAGGCGTTGGGCGTGGTGCAGGCGGAGCTTGCCGCCCTGAGCGATCGACTCGACGGGCGTCTGGCCGGCGAGTGCGGGCGTCGCTTGCCGGTCGATCAGCGAGGACGGCGCCGTAAAGCTCACGACGCGGTCGGCGAGGCCCTGCTCGAAGAGTGAGGCGTTCAGCGAAGCTCCGCCTTCGACGAGCACGTTGGAGCCGGCGGCGTCGTGGAGCTTGCGCAGCAAAGGCGCAAGGCCGAGGCGGCCCTGGTTGTCGGCAGGAAGAGGCACGAGTTCGGCGCCGGCGTTGCGCAGCGCTTGGGCGGCGTCCGGGCAACTGTCGATTGCCTCCTGTGCGCAGGCGATCCAGACGTCGGGGCCGGGAGCTGGGTCGGAGGCGGGGTCGCGCAGCAGCTTGGCGTGGGCGGGGGTGTGCAGGTCTCGGTCGATGACGATGCGCTTAGCTAGGCGGAGCACCTCGACGTCGCGTGCGGTGAGCCGGGGGTCGTCGGCGAGCACGGTGCCGACGCCGACCATGACCGCGTCGAACCGGGCCCGGAGCTCGTGGACGCGCTTCCGCGAGGCCTCGCCGGTGATCCACTTGGAGTCTCCGGTGCGAGCGGCGGTTCGGCCGTCGACGGTGGCGGCCCACTTGACGGTGACGAGCGGGCGTTGGTGCTCGATGCGCATGAGGTAGGCGGCGACGGCCCGGCGGGCCTCGGCCTCGAGCACGCCGGTGGTGACCTCGACACCGGCGTTGCGGAGGCGCTCGAAGCCCTTGCCGGCCACCTCTTCGAAGGGGTCTTGCAGGGCGGCGACGACGCGGGCGACCCCCGCTTCGACCAGGGCGTTAGCACACGGCGGGGTTTTTCCGAAGTGGGAGCAGGGTTCGAGCGTCACATAGGCCGTCGCTTGGCCGACACTGTTCCCGCGGCGGGCGGCGTCGCGCAGGGCCATCACCTCGGCGTGGGGCCCGCCGAAGAACCCGTGATACCCCTCGCCGAGGACGACGCCGAGCTTCGGATCGACGAAAACACAGCCGACGACGGGGTTGGGCTCGACGCGGCCTCGGCCCCGCTCGGCGAGGTCCAGGGCGCGGCGCATCCAGCGGGCGTCGAGATCGGGGTCGGCCGGCATCGCGGTACCATATCCCCCGGGGAATCATCCCCCAGACGCGACCCCATGCGGAAGAGGAATAAGCCATGAAGACGCTATTGAAAGTCGGGTTGGTGCTGGCGGTGCTGCTGATCGCGGCGGTGGCGCTGGTCTTTGTGTTCTCCGACCGGCTCATCGAGGCGGGCCTGGAGAAGGGGCTCGCCTACGCGACCGAGACCGAAGTGGAGATCACCGACTTCGACCTCCAGCCGTTCGCCGGCCGGGTGACGATGGCCGGCCTGACGATGGGGCACCCGGCGGGGTTCAGCGAGACCGGGCCCATGCTCAACCTCACGGGCTTCGACCTCGCGGTCGACACCGCATCGATGAACGGCGACACGCCGCACGTGAAGAACCTGATCGTGCAGGGCCTGGTGATCGAGCTCCGTCAGGAGGGCGACAAGATCAACCTCTTCGAGCTGCACCGCCGGCTGAACGAGCTGTCGGGCAAGTCGAGCGCGGGGACGCCGGCGCCGGCCGAGCCGCAGACGCCGTCTGAGCCTTCCGTCGAGCCGTCGGCGGAACCGCCCGCTGCGCCCGAGAGCGGTGGGGACGCGGCGCCGGCCCCAGCCCCGACCCCGGAAGAGGAAAAGGCGGAGGGGGACAGGCGGCTGCGGATCGACGAGCTCAAAATCAAGGGCGTGAAGCTGCGGGCGACGGGCATCGGCATCGCCGGCGTGACCGTGCCCGATCAAGAAATCCCCCTGCCCGACCTCGAACTCGCAAACCTCGAAGGCAAGATGAGCGACATCACGCTGCAAGTGGTCGAGCAGCTCGCGGAGAGCACGGCGAGTTCGCTGGGCCTGCCCAGCGTGGCCGAGGTGCAGGCGCTCGCGGAAGAGAAGCTCGACGAGGCGCGTCAGCGGGGCGAGCAGGCCGTCAACGAAGCCGTCCAGCAAGGCGAACAGGCGGCGGACGACGCCCGCAACCGGGCCGAAGAGGCGATGCGCCAGAACCTCCCGGCGGTCCCCGGGCTCGGCGGCGAGTGAACCCACCCCCGGAATCACCCCCGGAAGCCGCGCGAGAGGACGCCGGGTCTGAGCGTCTGGCGGCCGGGGTGATGACCGGCACGAGCCTCGACGGCGCCGACGCGGCGCTGGTGCGCTTAACCGGGCATGGACGCGGCGTGTCGGCCGTGTGCATGGCGCACGAAGCGCTGCCGTTGGAAGCCGGGCTGCGCGAGCGTCTGCGTGCGATGGCCGATGGCGAGCCCGCGACGGCGTCGGCGTTCGCCGAGGCGGCGCGCGGGGTCGGGCGGTGCTACGTCGCGACACTCGAGGCGCTGTTCGCGTCGGCCGGCCTGGATGATGCTGGGGTCCGCGAGAACGTGGCGCTGGTCGCGTGTCACGGGCAGACGGTCTGGCACGCCCCGCCCCCGGAAGTGTCCCCGGAATCGCCCCCGGAATCGCCGTCGTCTCCGGAAGAGCGGGCCACGGGAGCTTCGGCCGGCGCTGGGCTGTCTTGGCAGCTGTTCGATCCTTGGCCAGTGGCGTGTCGGTTCGGGGTCCCGGTGTGTTACGACCTGCGCGGGGCGGACCTGATCGCGGGTGGTCAGGGGGCGCCGTTGACGCCGGCGTCGGACCCGGCGTTGTACGGGCGGCACTTCACGGGTCAGCGGTACGTCGTGGCGAACCTCGGCGGGGTGTGCAACCTCACCTGGGCACCCCCGCCCCCAGAAGCAAGCAAGCCCCCGGAAGCGGCAACCCCCTCCGCAACGAGCCGCGACCGTGAGGGAGCGGGGCATGCCGAGGAAGACTCGAATCCGGGGAAAGGCCATTCGACTTCCACTGAGCCGCTGCCAGGGGCCCCGCTCGCTAACGCTCGCGGCTCGTCACAAGATCGCGCCGTTCCGGGGGTCACCGGCCGCGACGTCGGCCCGTGCAACCTGCTGATGGACGGGCTGGCCCGCGCGCTCTTCGATCGTGCGTACGACGAGGACGGAGCGCTGGCACGATCCGGCGACTGCCGACTCGACTGGGCGCACGCCGCGGAAGCCGCCATCGACGCCGCGTGCCGGGGCCACGGCTCGCTGGGGCGCGAGCAGTTCCCGCCGAGCTTTGCGCGCGACCTCGCGGCCGACCTGCTGGAGTTGTCCGACGCGTCGTGCGTTGCGCAGGCGAGCGAAGCCGATCGCTGCGCGGTGCTGGCGTCGGTCGCGTTCGCGGTGGCGTTGCGGATCGCCGACCGGCACGACGCCCACGAGGCCTGGCGGGGCTGCCCGGTGGTGCTCGCCGGGGGCGGGGTGCGGAACGCGGCGGTGGTCGAGGCGCTCCGCCAAACCCTGGGCGGCCGGGT
>JBCCXV010000290.1:0-3633 GCA_039191195.1 Planctomycetota bacterium | reverse complement strand
GCGGCGTCCGCCGAACAAAATGGGGCTCGCGGGGTCATTTCAGAGTCTTTCCCTGGGGACGCGACGGGTCAAGGCGGGCAGAGTTGTTCTAGTACAATCGAAAATGTTGCCCCGTACGCCCCCGAAGAATAATATAAGACCGATGGGTTTCAATCTTTCTTTTGTCGGCGCCGGCAGGATCGCGGGAGCCCACGCCTCGGCGTTGGAGGCTTGCGGCGGGGCGGTGTCTTGCGTCGCTGTGGTCGACCCTTCGCCCGAAGCCCGCGAGGCCCTCGCCAAGCGACTCGGCGCATGCGCATTTGCGTCGCTCGAAGCGCTCCGCGCCGACCCCGAGGCGTCCGGCCTGACCCAAGGCCTGGTCGTGTGCACCCCGCCTTCGGCCCGCGTGCCCGTGGTCGAGACGGCTATCGACGCCGGCTGGTCGGTCTTGCTGGAAAAGCCCGTGGCGCACCGCTCGGACGACGCGGCCCGCATCGCACGGCTGGCCGAAACGCCCGGCGCTGTCGTCGCCGTGGGCGCCTGCCACCGCTTCACCCCGGCGGTGCGCGTGATGATCGAACGCGTCCGCCAAGGGCGCATCGGCCGGTGGCTGCGGTTCGAGAACGTCTTTGCCGCCAGCATCCCCGGCATCGAAGGCCACTGGATGAGCGACCCCCAGATCAGCGGCGGCGGGTCGCTGCTCGACACCGGCTTCCATTCGTTGGACCTGTTCGACTACTTGGCCGGCTCCAGCGAGTTGGCCGGCGCCGTGCTCAGCCGGGCCTGGCCCGGGCGGGGCGACTCCAACGCCACGGTGCTGCTGCGCTCCCACGGCCGCGGTGGGGCGGTCGCCGACCCCGGCCCCGCGGGTCCCGACACCGTGGTCGCCGGGCAGATCGCCACCGGCTGGGCCGAGCCCTCGCGTTTCGAGGTGCGGCTCATCGGCTCCGACGGCATGCTCGCTTACGACTTCGAGCAGGGCGACGTGCTGGTCGAAACCACCTCGGCCGGCGAGACCCAGCGCATCGCCGTCGACGACCACGACCTGCGCTTCGCCCACCAGCTCCAAGCGTTCGCCGAGTCGGCCCAGCGGGGTGCGCTCGACCCGCGCCTGTGCTCGGCCGAGCAGGCCCTGCACACCATGCGGCTGATCGAACAAGCCCACGGCGAGTCGCTGGTGCCCCAGTCTGTGGCCAGCCGGCCGCCCGCGCCCGCCACCGTCAGCGCCTAACCCCTTGGCGGGGGCGTGCGCGCGTGCCGTTGGGGTCGAGCCGCGTGCGCTCATACCCGGAGAACCCGATGACCCAGTCGACGATTCCCACGCCGCCCGCCTCGCCCGAGGCGCAGCCCAAGCCGGTCCGCCTCGCGGCCGTCGGCGTCGATAGCTCCCACTTGCCCGAGTTCACCCGGCGGATCAACGCCCTCCACGACGCCGGCCAGACCCCTTGCCGGGTCACCGCCTTCTGGACCGACGGCCGGCACGACATGCCCACCGACCAGGTCGACCAGTGGGTCGCCGACGCCCGCGACCTCGGCGCCGAGCCCTGCGATTCCATCGACGCCATGCTCGACGCCGCCGACGGCGTGCTCGTCCTCAGCGTCGCCGGGTCGAAACACCTCGCCCACGCGCTGCCCTCGCTCCGGCGGGGCCTGCCCACCTACATCGACAAGCCATTAGCCAACACCGTGCAGGACGCCCAGGCGATCTTCGAGGCCGCGGCCCGCGGCGGGGCACGCTGCTATTCGGCCTCCAGCCTGCGCTTCGTCGAAGAGATCGGCCGGCTCGACCGCGAGGCCCTGGGCGAGCTCGTCGCCGTCGACGCCTACGGCCCGGGCGAGATGCACGACCTCATGCCCGGCGTTCTCTTCTACGGCGTCCACACCGTCGAGATGGTCGACGCCATCTGGGGCCCCGGCGTCGACGCCGTCGCCTGCGAACGCACCGACGACCGCGACCTCATGCGCCTCCGCTACGCCGACGGCCGGCTCGCGACCCTCCGCCTCGAACGCGCCGGCGGATACCGCTTCGGCGCCACCGTCCACGGCCGGGGCGGCAGCGAATCCTTCGTCGTCGACTTCGCCACCGTCTACGACCGGCTGGTCGCCGCGATGACCGGCTTCTTCGAGGGCAAAGACGCCCCGGTCCGTTTGGATCACACCCTCGAGAACGTGCGCGTCATGCTCGCGGCCAACCGGTCGATGGGGCGTGGCGGCGCCTGGGAACCCGTCACGCCGTGAGCCCGCCGGGATCGTCGACAGAACCGGCGCCAGAAGCGGAGGCCCATGCGTCGCGAGAGCCCCGAGCCGAGCGCAGCCAGACGCGTCGTCCGCCGCGTGTGTTGCGCATCCTGGATGCTCTGCCTTGTCGCGGCCTGCGCCGCACCCCCCGGAGAGGCGCCCATGCCCGCTGACCTGGCCGTGGCCGATCGCCCGTGGCTCACGCTGCCCCAACTGCAGGGCGCCCCGCAACTCGTCGACGCCGGCGACGGGCTCGATGACCTGTTCGACCTCACCGAGCGCTCGGCCTTCACGCTCGCGCGCGTCGAAGCCGACGGCACGCTCACCACCTGGCGCTGGCGCGACACCGGCGCCCAGGGCTTCTACCCCGCCAGCACCATCAAGTGGATCACCGGCGCCCTGTCGCTGTTGTGGGCCGACGACCACGGCCTCCCCCTCGACGCCGTGGTCCAAGTCGGCGACGACCCGCCGGTCCCCTACCGCGATCTGTTGCTGGGCATGCTGACCATGTCCGACAACGACCACTTCAACACGTTGCAAGAGGCCGTCGGCTTCGCCGAAACCCGCGACGCGCTGCTCGCGTGGGGCGTGAACGACGGCCTGATCCGGCGGAACTTCAAACGCCCCCGGTTCAGCCACAGCCGGCAGGTCCGCCTCTGGGTCGATGGCCAGGCCCGGGCCGTGATCCGCGCCCGGCCGACGCCCGAGATCCCGCTCAATCCCAACTACGACGGCAACGCCGAGTCCAACTACTTCACCCCCGACGACTTCATCCGGGCCGGGGCCGCCACCCTGATGCGGCCGGAGTTCCGTAACACGCGGCATTTCGAAACTTTTGTGGCCGGCCTGGCCTACACCAATCAGTGTTACACCAGGCTGGGCTTGGCCCGGGTGACCGCCGAGTTGGACGAACGCCCGGCGTTCGTGGTCCTCAATAAGCCCGGTTGGTGGCCCCCCGACGGCGCCATTTCGGAGCTTTGCTATATCTACGATGTCCGGCAGGGGTCTCACTACTTCCTGGCGGTCTACGCCCACGGCACGCAGGACCAGGCGAAACAGAACGTCTCCAACGCGGCTCACGCGGTTTTCCGGGCCATCCACGCAGGCCAACTCGTCTCGGAGCGACCCGACGCATGACTCCCCGCCCCCGGCCAACCCGCACCGCTCGGCTGTGTGCCGGCTTGGCGGCGCTCTGCGCCGGCGCCCCGGCCGCCGTCGCGGAGCCGGCTCCGGCGACCCAGCCCCAGGCGGTGGAACACGCGCCCATCGTGGTTTCCGCCATCGAACGCTCGACCGACGCCGGCCCCCTCCGAGGCTGGATCGCCACGATCGACCTCGCCGACCCGCGCGTCGACATCGTCGTCACCGGCCCCCACGCCGGCGAGCCCTTCTCCCCCGACCACGAAACCACCCTGC
>JBCCXV010000289.1:0-3643 GCA_039191195.1 Planctomycetota bacterium | reverse complement strand
TAGCATGTCCAGGCTTGTCGGGCGTTGACTCCGATTGCTTGTCTCTGGGACTGCGTTTCCACTTACGATGTGGCCATGTCCTCTGACGCCCTGGCCGACCTGCGACGCGACTACGCCGCCCCGCCCCTGCGCGAGGCGGATGTGCTGGATTCCCCCTTCGACCAGTTCCAAGCGTGGTTCACCGAGGTCAAGGCCCGCCGGGTGGCCGAGCCCAACGCCATGATCCTGGCCACGGCCGACGCCGACGGCGCCCCATCCGCCCGGGTCGTGCTGCTCAAGGGCCTCACGCCCGAGGGCTTCGTCTTCTACACCAACCACGAGTCGCAGAAGGGCCTGGAGCTCGACGCCAACCCGCGCTGCGAGCTGGTCTTCTACTGGGAGGCCCTGCACCGCCAGGTGCGCGTGCGCGGGGCGGCGCAACGGCTGCCGCGCGACGTGGTGACGCGCTACTTCCAGAGCCGGCCGCGGGGCTCGCAGGTGGGCGCCTGGGCGTCGGACCAGAGCCGGCCGGCGGCGTCGCGCGAGGCGCTTCAGGCCGCGGTGCAGCGCGTTGAGGAAGAGCACGCCGGGCAAGACGTGCTCGAACCCCCGCCGACGTGGGGGGGATACCTCGTCCGGCCCGAGCGGATCGAGTTTTGGCAAGGTCAGCCCAGCCGGCTGCACGACCGGCTGGTTTACGTGCGCGACGAGTCTTCCGCCACCGGGTGGCGTATCGAAAGGTTGCAGCCATGAGACAGAACGCTTGGTGGGTGTCGGCGGCGCTGGTGGTGTCGGCGGGCATGGGTGTGTCGGCTTCGGGGCAGGAGACCGCGCCGGCGACGCAGCCGCAGGTCGCAGAAGACGGCCCGCCGAAGTGGAAGGGCTACGCCGAGTCCGAAGAGGCTCGGGCCCGGGTGCAGCGCGAGCTCGACGCCCGCTGGCATTGGGAGCGGATGACGATCGCCGAGCTCGAGGCCGAGGTCGCGCAGCGCAAGCAGCACGCCTACGAGCTGGCCGTGACGGCGTACCGGGCCGACCCCAGGCTGCGCGAGGCCGAGGTGCGGTACCGGGAGGTCAAGCAGACGCTCGACGACCACACCCAGGCGTTTCTCACGGCCGAGAGTGTGCTCCGTCGTGTTGGGGCGCCGGAGATGGAGATCCGGGCGCTGGGTCGCGACCGCATGGCGACCGAGCTTTGGGCCCAGCCGGTCGAGCGGGCGTTCTGGACCGAGGCGGCGCGCCCGATGGTCGAGCAGTTAGCGACCGATGAAGCGCAGCTAGCGCAGATCCGTGCGGGGCTCGCCGAGGCCGGGCGCGAGCTGCCGGAAGACGCCGATGCGTTCGACCTGTACGTCGCGGCGTTCGAGATGCAGTTGAAGGACCCCGGCGACCTCGACGAGCAGCTGCGCGAAATCGCCGAGGACTATGCCGTAGCCTGGGCGCACGTCGACGTGATCGCCAAGAAGGGCGGCTGGGTGTCGGCCGCCGACTACGCGTTCGGGATCACGCAGCACCTGACCCCGGCCGAGCTGCACGAGGCCCGCCGGCTCTCCGACCTCGCGGGCAAGGCGCTGCGGAACCGGCGGTTCGCGGCCGAGCGCGCGGCGGAGGCGGCGGAGTAAGCGGCGCCTTAAGGGCGATGGCTTGTCTTACCCCGCGGCGTAGTCGCGTCCGCGCCAGGCGGGTCGGTGTCCGCGGAGCTTGCGCAGCAGGGCGTACCACTGGATGCCGACGAGCAGGATCACCCCGCCGGGGCGGAGAAGCGCGGCTTGCCAGCCTTGACGGAATCGCCAGGCGAGCAGCACGCTGAGCAGGCCAGACATGGCGAAGGCTTTGAGGATCCACTGGCCGTAGGGCGCCAGGGCGTCGAGGCCGAGCAGCCACAGCGCGGTGAGGACGAACGGCAGCACGTGCCCGCCGAGCAGGAGGACGGTCCACACGCCGATGGCGCCGGGCGTGGCCATGCCCTCGGTGGCGTTCTTGGCGAAGCCCTGCCAAGTTTCGTGCAGGCCGCGGTACATCCGGCAGCGGGCGACGGGGGTGGCGTCGAACAGGTCGGTGGTCTGGCCTTCGAGGCGGAAGGCCCGGGGCAGGGTGACGCCGTCGTGCATGGAGGGCCGGACGATGGGGTGCGCGTGGCCCCCGGAAGCCTCGTAGGCCGAGCGCTTCGCGACAAAGAGTTGCCCGCACCCGGCGCCGAAGCCCGGCGACTTGGACCGGCGCATGCCCGCCATGGGCAGGTAGCCCAGCAGCACGAGGGGGATGAGGTGGACGACGAGGCGCTCGGCGAGCGTACCGGTCTCTTGCCGGGGCACGCCGGAGATCAGGCCGGCTTTGGAGCGCTGGAGCTCGTGGACCACGGCGGACAGGGCGCCGGGCTCGAGCCGGACGTCGGCGTCGATCCAGACCAGGATGTCGTTCTTGGCCAGGCGAGACAGTTGCCAGCAGGCGTGCTGCTTGCCGCACCAGCCTTCGGGCAGGGGCGGGGCGGTTTCGAGACGGACGCGGGGGTCTTGGTCGGCCTTCTGGCGGACGATGTCGGCCGTGCGGTCGGTGGAGTGGTCGTCGAGGACGATGAACTCGGCGTCGCCGCCCCCGGCATACCCCTCCGCCGCGGCGATGGCCGAATCGATTGCGGCGCCGATGCCGCCTTCTTCGTCGCGCGCGGGGATGAGGACCGACACCCCCGGAAGTGGCTCTTGCTTTGGCTGGCTATTCCGGGGGGCGGGGGGGCGGTAGAGGGCGAGGTTCCACGCGGCCAGTCCCAGGGGCAGGGCCGCCAGGGCGAGGGCGGCGTAGACCAGGGCTTGGATGAGCATGGGGTGTTCCGGAGAGTTTGAGCGTGACTTAGCCGTGGTCGGCCTGGAACTTCTTGCCGCGGGCCCACGACGTGAGGCGTCGCCAGGCATCGTAGGCCCCGCCGACGCCCGATCGGCCGGCGTTGAGCGCGGTGAAGCGGCCGGGGTCGCGGGCTTGGGCGGCGTCGGCCAAGCGGTCCATGGCGCGGGTGAGGCCGGCTTCGAGGGCTGCGGACCAGGCCTCGGTCGAGGACGCGTCGCCGGGTGGTTCGATCGGCGGCGCCAGGTGCATGAGCAGCTCGGGCTTGCTCTGGTCCCACATCGGATACTCCAGGGCAAGGGGGTACACGCGCAGGCCCGGAACCCGGCGGGACAGGTGGGCAAGGCCCGGCATCAGCCCGATCGGCCGGGTCCTCGCGTCGGCAAAGCGCCCTTGGGCGGTGAGCCAGAGCATGCGGCGGGGGTCGTCGAGGATCCGGCCGGACGTGCGGAGGAACTGCGCGGCGCCGCGCGGCGAGCCTTGATCGACGCCGAAGAACCCGAACCGGTCGAGCAGCGGATAGGCGGCGAGCATGGCCGCGTCGATCGGGGCGAACACGACGTGGTTCGGGAAGAAGGCGCGCGAGGCGACCACGGCCGACAACGGGTCCCACCACGATGGGTGGTTGAGCATCACGGCCGAGGGGACCGCAACGTCTTGCGGGGCGATTCTGGCGTGGCCGTCAGTCAGGTAGCGGACGCCGTGGAAGCGCCTGCGGACCATCCGGGTGCTGTAGCGGGCGAACTTCTCGGTGAGCCAGGCGTGGCGGCGGTCGATGGGGTCGCGCGCGGTGCGCGGCGGCTTGGCGGGCTTGCTTCCAGGGCCG
>JBCCXV010000288.1:0-3646 GCA_039191195.1 Planctomycetota bacterium | reverse complement strand
CTCGACCCGGTAGGTCCGCTGCGACTCGATCATCTCCGCCAACCGCATCGCCACCGGCCGGGCCCGGTCCGCCAGACGGCGATTCTCGGACAGCTCGAACATCAACTCGGTCTGACGCTGGCGGTCCACCGTCGTCATCCGCCCGTTCTTGGTCAGCTCCGCCAGCTGGGTCTGTTCGGCGAGCAGCGCCGCGTGGGCGCCGTCGAGCCCCGCCAGGAGTTCCGCGATCGGGCGGTACACCGACTCCAGCCGCGGCACCGAGCCGATCACCAGTTCCGTCGTCACGTTCCCCGCCGACCCCAGCGTGCCGATCTCCACCGGCCCGGCGCTCTCCAACCGGCCGCCGATGAGCGCGCCCGTCGGGCTCGCCACTTCGCCGTCCACCGTGATCGCGCAGTTCACCGCCTCGCGATCCACCACCAGCTTGGCGCCCACGGCCGCTTCGACGTTGTCCAGATAACGCGCGTGCAGGTCTGCGCCCACCCGCGCCCGGCCCCGCTCGCGACCGGCGAAACCGCCCTTGGCCCGCAGCGACCCGCCCGCCACGATCTGGGCCGCCTCGATCAACCCGTCGACCTCAACGTCCCCCTCGGCCTCGACCTTGAACCGGTCGCGCACCCCCTTGCGGATGCGCACGTCGCCCGAGAACGTGATGTTGCCCGTGGAGAAATCGACGTACCGGCCGACCTCGATCTCCTTCGACACCCGCGCCACCAGGTCCCCGCGAACCAGCACGCCCTCGGCCTGCGCCACGATGTCTCCCGACGCCGTGACCACCAGCGTCTCGTCGACCGACAGCGTCGCTTCGCGCGGCGGCTTGGCCGCCAGCGTCCGCCCGGTCACGTCACGCCCGTCTTCACCCGCCTCGGCCGGGTGCACACGCCCCACCACGTCGCCCGGCTCCACCGTCACGTAACGGCTCTGCGCATAAAAATCGACCGCGCCGCCGTACTCGCCGGGCGATTCTCCCGACTCTTTATTCTCAGGTTCTGGAGGATTGCAGCCTTCGGAATCGTTTCCCGCAGGCTCGGCCAGCCACTCGACGCGGCCGTCCACCCCGTGCCGTGGGGCCCGTGCCCGAGCCACCGTCGCCCGGAACCCGCCGGGCGGGTGTCCCGCTTCGATCCGCGCGTGCGCTTGGGCCGCGAGCTTGCGCACCGCGTCATGGACCGCTTGCGTCAGTTCGACGCCGGCGCCCACCACCATCATCTCGAGTTGATCCGGCGCCAGCGCCGTTGCGTCGATCCCGGCCGGCGCCGACACCACCGCCGACAGCCGGTCTGGCGAGACGGTCACGCGTACCGAGAGATGAGCTTCCGACATGCCGACGCCATCTCCTCCGCGCCGGCGAGGCCCAGGAGCGCCTACGCCGCCGCGCTGCAGCGGGCCAGCGTCTCGCGGATCCGCTCACCCAACACGTCCGGGGTGAACGGCTTGACCACGTAGTTGTTCACGCCGGCCTTGATCGCTTCCACCACCCGGGCCTTCTCGGCCTCGGTCGTCACCATGATGATCGGCGACGCGCCGCCCTGGCCGCGGTACTGCTTCACGAACGTCAGGCCGTCCATGTTCGGCATGTTCCAGTCCACGAGCAGCAGCTCGGGCTGGAACGCGCCCACCTTAGACAGCGCGTCCAGGCCGTCCGCGGCCTCTTCGGTATCCGTGTAACCCAGCTGGGTCAGGATCCCCTTCTGGATGTTGCGCATCGTCTTCGAGTCGTCGACGAGTAGGACCTTCATGCCTCACAGCTCCAAAGAGGGATCGCCCATCAGGCCGTGGCCGAGCCGGCCGCGCCGGCCGAGCCCACCGCCGACGCGGACTGCTTGATCGAAACTTCCACGTTGAATTCGCCCGCGTCGCAAGCACACGGGATCTCCACGCACGTCACGTCCTTACGGCCGAACACCGTGTGGTCTTGACCCACGACCACCGAAGGGGTCGTGATCGTGACGTCCTTACCCTCGAACTTCGCCTTCGCGCCGCCCGAGACCATGTTCACCAGTTCCCCCACGGCGTCGGCGAAGTCCTCCTCCGCCGCGCTCAGCTCCATCCCCGTGAACAGCGCCACCACCCGCTCGGCCACCGCCGTCGGGAAGCTCAGCACCACCGTGCCCTCCACGTCGCCCGACATCCCAATGATGCCCGACACGTCGAAGCTCGGGGCGCCCTGCTGCTTCAGCGTGGGAGATTGAACCTCCACCGGAAGCTGGAGCATCGTCTCGAAAACGTTCGTTACCGAAAGCACGAACGGGCTGATGTAGCTGCTGTCCACAGGAGGCCTCCACGGGTCTGCAGGGTTGATCGGCCCGAACCGCCGGCCGGTTTAGCCCCGCGCGAATGACCAAACGATTCTCAACGCCTTACACCGCCGCGGCCGGTTCGCTCGGCCGCGCCGCCGCCCGCGCAGACGCCGCCGCACCCGACGCGTCCCCCGGCCCCGACGGGTCCCGGAACAGCGCCACCACGTCCAGGATCAGCGACACGTCGCCATCCTCCCGGATCGTCGCGCCCGCGAACGGGCCGCCCTGGGTGAAGCCATCGTCCAACGGCTTGATCACGATCTCTTGCTGGCCCACCAAGCGGTCGACCATCAGGCCCAGACGGCGACCGCCCACGGCGACCACGACCGCAAAACGGCCGCCCTCGCCATCCGACGCCTCGCCCAGGCGGGCCCGCATGTCCATCAGCGGCAACACGTCGTTCCGGATCCGGATCACCGGCTCGCCACGCACCGAGTAACGCTGCTGCTCGTCCGGGCGCACGATCTCCACCACCGATTGCAGCGGGATGCTGTACAGGTGACGCCCCACGCCCACCACCATCGCCGGCATGATCGCCACCGTCAGCGGGATCAGTACCTCCATCGTCGTGCCCTTGCCCGGCTTCGAGTGGATCTGCACCGTCCCATTGATCTTCTGGATGTTCGAGCGGACCACGTCCATCCCCACCCCGCGCCCCGACAGCTCGCTCACCTGCTTCGCCAGGCTGAACCCGGCCTCGAAGATGAAACGGAACACCTCGCTGTCCGACAACGCCGCGAGCTGGTCGGCCTTCACCAAGCCACGCTCCACCGCCTTGGCCCCGATCTTCTCCCGGTCCAGCCCCTTGCCGTCGTCGCTGATCGCCACACGCACGTGGCTGCCCTGGTGTTCGGCCTGCAGGTGGATACGACCCTTCTCTGGCTTGCCCGACGCCTTGCGGTCTTCCGGCAGCTCCACGCCGTGGTCGGCGCTGTTCCGAAGGATGTGCACCAGCGGGTCGGCCAGGCTCTCGAGCACGCTCTTGTCGACCTCGGTGTCCTTGCCGTCGATCACCAGCTCGATCTGCTTGCCCGTGACACGGGCGATGTCCCGGATCACCCGCGGGTAACGGTCGAACAGCTTCGCCAACGGCTGCATCCGCGTGCGCATCACGCCCATCTGCAGCTCGCCGGTCAGCCGATCCAATTCGCCGGACGCCGCGGTAAACGCTTCACGCGTCTCCTGCTCCAGCTCCATCTCGTCCAAGTGACGGTTCAGGCCCAGGATCCGGTTCTTGTTGAGCACCAACTGACCGATCAGGTTCAGCAGCGACTCCAGACGGCTCACCTCCACGCGGATCGTCTGCTCCGCCACCGGCTTGCCGCCGCCGCCCTTGCCCGCATCCG
>JBCCXV010000287.1:0-3647 GCA_039191195.1 Planctomycetota bacterium | reverse complement strand
CTCGAAGAGATCGCGCAGTTCGAGGCGGACGGCTGGAGCGCGAGGGTGTCGCGTCGGCTGGGCGAAGCCTTGGCCTGGGTAGGACGCGCGGTGACGGTCGGCGGCGCCGACGGCGGGGCTCCGATCGATGGCGTGATCGACGGCGTCGACGAGGCGGGGCGCTTGGTGCTGCGCGACGCGCAGACGGGGGAGACGCGCGCGGTGGCGTCGGGCGAGGTGGTCGAGGTGCGTGAGAGCCCGGCCGGTTGAACGCGGGGGCTTAGTCGGGCTCGCCAAAGATGAGGCGTTTGGGGATGGCGTCGAGCAGGTCGTTGACGGCCTCGGCGCCGATGAGGTTTTCGGCGAGGCCGATGCCGTCGAGCCGGTCATCGAGGGAGTCGGGGCGGTGCATGTCGAGGGCGAGGAAGGCGTAGCGGCCTTCGGTGAGGAGCATGCGAGCGAGGCGTTCGGCCTCGGGCCCGTTGACGCCGGTGAAGGAGCTGAGGTTGCCCTGGAGCAGGACGCCCTCGCTTTGGAGGCGTTTGAGGTGGTCTTCGTAGTCGCGCGGGCCGTAGGAGCGTTCGGGGTGGGCGAGGACGGGGGTGTAGCCCTGGTCGAGGAGTCGCCCGAAGGCTTGGTCGATGAAGGGCCGCCACTTGTCTTGCCAGAAGTCGCAGAGCACGAGCTTGGAGTCGGCGAGGGTGGGCGGGGCGTGGTCTTTCATCCAGTCGGCGGTGTGGGTGTCGATGCGGAGCTCGCCGCCGGCGTAGAGGGTGTAGTCCTCGCAGAGGTCGCGGAGCTCGTCGCGGAGTTGCTGGACCCAGACGCGGACGTGGTCGGGCGCGATGTAGGGGTACTTGCCGACCCAGTGGTGCGGGGTGCAGATGGTGGCGGTGTAGCCGTGCCGGCGTAGGGACTGGATGGAGGCGACCGACTCGTGGAGGTCGGCGCAGCCGTCGTCGATGCCGGGCAGCAGGTGGCTGTGGCAGTCGATGCGTCCCGACGGGGGCGCGGGCGTGGCGGGGTGCTCGGCGGTGGCGTCGGGTTGGGTCACGCGCCGGCTTCCTGGGGTGCGGCGACGTGGGCGTCGACCGGGTCGGCCCAGCGGATGTGGGAGGCGGGCTCGCCGAGGGCGCGCAGGCGGAGGAGTTGGAGGGCCAGGAGGCTGGCGCGGCGACGGACGGCGGCGCGGTCGCCGGGCAACCGGGTGACGAAGGCCTCGCAGGCGCCGTTGGCGGCGTCGGCGAGGGCGAAGAAGACCATGCCGACGGGCTTGTCGTCGGTCCCGCCGTCGGGCCCGGCGACGCCGGTGACGGAGACGGCCAGGTCGGCGCTAGCGCGTTCGAGGGCGCCCTTGGCCATGGCGACGGCGACGGGTGCGCTGACGGCGCCGTGGGTGTCGAGCAGGTCTTGCGGGACGCCGAGCTGCTGGTGCTTGAGGTGGTTGTGATAGGTGACCCACCCGCCGAGGTAGGCGGACGAGGCGCCGGGGGTGTCGGTGAGCGCGGCGCCGACGAGCCCGCCGGTGCACGACTCGGCGGTGGCGGCGGCGAGGCCGGCGGCCTTGAGGGCCTCGATGGTCGATCCGGCGAGGGAATCGGTGTCTTGCCCGAACACGGCCGGGCCGAGTAGTTCGCGGACGTGCTGGGCGTCTTGCTCGAGGAGTTGTTGCGCTTGACCAGGCGAGTCGGCGCGGGCGCGGATGCGGACCGAGCAGACCCCCTTGGAGACCGTGGTGCCGACGGTGGGGTTGCGGTCGCGGCGCATGAGGTCGCCCAGTCGCTCGGCGACGTCGGACTCGCCCATGCCGAAGCTGTGGACGATGGCGGTGGCGAGCGCGGCGCCGCCGGCGAAGCGTTCGTGCACGGCGGGGCCGACGGTCTGGACGTAGAGGCCCTTCATCTCGCGCGGGACCCCCGGAAGACAGAAGAGCGTCGCCTGGCCGATGACGGCGCGCAGCGCCGGGGCGGTGCCGAAGGGGTTTTCGAGCAGCTCGCCGCCTTTGGGGCAGAGGGCCTGAACGCGGTTGCGGTCGGGGGCGGTGCGGCCGCGTTCCTCGAAGAAGGCCTGGATGTCGCGCCAGGCGGCGGGGTCTTCTTCGAGGTCGACACCCATGGCTTGGGCGAGGGCCTCGCGGGTGAGGTCGTCGGCGGTGGGGCCGAGCCCGCCGGTGACGAGGACCAGCGGCGCGGCGTCGGGGCCTTGGGACGCTCGGCTGATAGCGCGGGCGATGGCGTCTTGGTCGTCGGCGACGGTTTCGTGCCGCCGGGTCATGAGGCCGACCTCGGACAGGCGGGCCGAGAGCCAGGCGGAATTGGTGTCGACGGATTGGCCCAGGGCGAGTTCGTCGCCGATGGCGAGGATGACGGCCGAGGGTTCGGGGGCGGGTGTGTTCACGGTGGCGATCGTATGCCGGGCGGTCGCGTCGAGCGTGCGGGGCGCCAGCCGTATACTGGGACGATGGCACGGACCGCCGAACTCCTGGATGGCAAGCGTGTGGCGCAAGAGACGCTCGACGCCGCGCGAACCCGGGTTCAGGCGCTGGTGGACGGCCACGGGGTGACGCCGTGCTTGGCCACGGTGCTGGTGGGCGCCGACCCGGCGTCGATCACGTACACCAAGATGAAGCGCAAGCGCTGCGAGTCGATCGGCATGCGCAGCGTGAAGGTGGAGCTGCCGGCGACGACGACGCAAGAAGACCTGATGTCGGCGCTGCAAGAGCTGGGCGACGACCGTTCGGTGCACGGCATCCTGCTGCAGCACCCGGCCCCACCGCAGATCGACGAGCGTGTGGCGTTTGACGCGATCCCGCCCGGGAAGGATGTCGACGGCGTGGGTTCGGTGAGCTTCGCCAACATGTGGTTCGGCGAGCCGGGGTTTGCGAGTTGCACGCCGGCCGGGATGGTGCGGCTGCTGGACGCGTATGGGCTGGATGTCGCCGGCAAGCACGCCGTGGTGATCGGCCGTAGCGCGATCTTGGGCAAGCCGTTGACGGGAATGCTGCTGGACCGGAACGCGACGGTGACGGTGTGCCACAGCCGTACGGCGGACGTTGCGGCGGAGGTGGCGCGGGCCGACCTCGTGTGCGCGTGCGTGGGCAAGCCGGCGTTTGTGAAGGGCGATTGGCTGAAGGAAGGCGTGGTGGTGCTGGACGCCGGCTACAACGAGGGCAACGTGGGGGATGTGGACTTCGACGCGGCGCTTTCGATCGCCTCGCACATCACGCCGGTGCCGGGCGGGGTCGGGCCGATGACGATCGCGGTGCTGATCGAGCAGACGGTGACGGCGGCGGAGGCGACGGTGGGCCTGGGCGCGCTAGCCGGGGCTGGTTCCGGGGGCGTGACGTGAGCGGCCCGTCGGCAGGGACGATTTCGATTGCCAAGGGCACGGGGCGCTGCGCCGCGACGGGCGCTGACCTCGAGCCGGGGCAGGCGTACTTCGCGGCGCTGGTGGATGCCGGTTCGCCGGCTGCCGTCGACGACCCGGCGGCTTCGGGTGAGGCTTCCGGAGGGCAGGCGTCCGAGGGCGATCCTTCCGGGGGCGGGACCGAGGGAGGCAAGTCGGCCAGCGTGGGCGGGCTGGCGTTGCAGCGGGTGGACGTGTCGGCCGAAGCGTGGGCCGAGGGGTATCGCCCGCCGGGGCTGTTCGGGTATTGGAAGACGGTCGCG
>JBCCXV010000286.1:0-3651 GCA_039191195.1 Planctomycetota bacterium | reverse complement strand
TGCGACGCGCTGCTCGACCTGGTCGAGGCCGAGCGGGTCGAGCTCCGCCTCGGCGACGACGGGCCGGAACACCTCGACGGCCAAGACCTGCTGGTCGTCAACCCCGCCGTGAAGCCGGGCCACCCGCTGATCGCCCGCGCGGTACGCGAGCACCTGCCGAGCACCACCGAGATCGAGCTGCTCATCGAACGACTGCCCAAACGCGAGCGCGTGATCGGCGTCACCGGCTCGGCGGGCAAGAGCACGACCACCGCCATGATCGCGCACCTGCTGCGCGCCGCAGACCCAGGCTCACGCGCGTTCGCAGGCGGGAACCTCGGGGGGTCGATGCTCGCCGACCTGGACTCCATCACCCCGCGCGACTGGGTCGTTCTCGAACTCTCCAGCTTCATGCTCGAGCGCATGCGCGAGAACGGCTTCGGCTGGTCGCCCCACGCGGCGGTCGTCACAACGTTTGCTCCCAACCACATCGACTGGCACGGCTCGCTCGACGCCTACCGCACCGCCAAGCAAGAACTCCTACGCCATCAAGATGAAGACACAGACGACTTCGCCGTGCTCGGCCCGGGGTTGCGAGAAGACTTTTCTTCCGCGGCGGGCCGGGTGATCGACGCGCGAACCTCGCCCTGGCTCGCCGGCGAAACGCCGGAGCATCCGTCGTTGCCACCCCTGGCCGTGCCCGGCGCCCACAACCGGCAGAACGCGCAACTGGCCTGCGCCGTCGTCGGCGAACTCCTCCAACAAGACCCCGCCGAGCTGTGGCATCACTTGGCCGACTTCAGCGGCTTGCCGCACCGCTTGCAGCTCGTCGCCGAGCACCATGGCGTGCGCTTCTACAACGACTCCAAGAGCACCACGCCCGAAGCCGCCCTGCTCGCGATCGACGCCCTCACCGAAGCCTCCGGCCCGTCTTCCGCGGGCGGCCTGCACCTGATCCTCGGCGGGTACGACAAGGGCGTCGACCTATCGGCCCTGGCCCGCCACGCCGCGGCGCGCTGCGCCGGCGTCTACGCCATCGGCGCCACCGCGCCGACAATCCTCGAAGCCTGCGGCGCCGAGCGCGACCGCGCCGCCGCGATGGTGCTTGCGGAACAGGTCGCCACGGCCGTACGCGAAGCGAAGAGCCGGGCCCAGCCCGGCGACGCCGTGTGCCTGTCGCCCGGCTGCGCCTCGTGGGACCAGTTCACGAACTACCAAGCTCGGGGCGAGGCGTTCGAGGCGGCCGTCGCAGAGAGCGGCTAGCGCCAGCGGGCCGGCCAAGCCCGGGCCGCCGAAAGCGTCACTCCGAGCCGCCCGGCGGGGCAAGAAAAAGACCCCCGAACGCAGGAGGAGGGACGTCCGGGGGTCGAGAAGTGCGGTCGGGGGGTCCGTCCGCAGTCCTACGCCCGGTCCGTCAGGCGAGTTCGCGCAGCCGCGCGATCCGGTCGTCGGTCGCCGGGTGCGTGGAGAAGAGACTAGCAAAGCCACCGCCCTTCCCCGAGAGCGGTTGAACAATGAACATATGGTTCTGGGACGGTCCTTCCGACGCCATCGGCACCCGCCGACCCACGGATTCGAGCTTCCGCAGGGCCCCGATCAGCCCGTGCGGCGTGCCGGCGATCCGGGCCCCCTCGGCGTCGGCCAAATATTCCCGGCTACGGCTGATGCCCATCTGGATCATCGCCGCCGCCAACGGCGCTAGCACCACGAACAGCAGCACGCCCACGACGCCCAGCGGGTTCTCGCGGTGGCCCCCGCCAAGACCGCCGAACATCAGCATGTAGGGCAGGTAGCTGAACACCCCGGCGATCGTCGCGGCCACCGTGCTGATCAGCGTGTCGCGGTGCTTGATGTGAGCCAACTCGTGGCCGATCACGCCCTCGAGCTCGCCGTAGTCCAGCAGGCCCAGGGCGCCGTGGGTCACGGCGACCGCCGCGTGCTTCGGGCTGCGACCGGTCGCGAACGCGTTCGGCGCCTGCTGCGGGCAGATGTACACCCTCGGCATCGGCAGGCCGGCGTTGCGCGACAGCCGTTCGACCATCTCGATCAGGTCCGGAGCGCTCTGGCGGTCCACCTCTTGGCCCCGCATCGCCGTCAGGGCGAGCTTGTCGGAGTAGAAAAACGCCCCGAAGTTCATCACGCCGCCCAAGATCAGCCCCAGCGTCATGCCGGCCGAGCCGCCCAGCAGGTAGCCGCCGGCGAGGAACAGGCCCATCAGCAGGCCCATCAGCAGGGCCGTCTTCGTATGGTTCCAGAGTCGGGTCATGGAAGAACTCTCCAAGCTGCGCGAAGCCCCGGTCGCAGAAGCCCACGCAGGCGCCGCAAGCCTGTACGTGGCGACTCACGCATTGCATGCAAACGCGGGGCCAATCCGCACCGGCCCCTGGGGCGCGGGAGGCCCTTCACGCCTAGAACAACCGCCAAACTGGCGGCCCGAGAAGGACTGTTGAACACCGCCGAGGCAGTCCGGGGCGCTGGGGAACCGGGGCAAGCGGGGAAGAAGTACGTGCGGGGCCCTACATGTGCCGGCCGAGCCTTGTACAGGCCGCACCTGCCGGTTAGTGTTATGTAACGAAGGGCGGACCCCCTGCCGCCCATGATTCCGTAACCGCCTGAGCGGCTTCCACTTGCGCGCATTTACCCTGATTGAGTTGCTGGTGGTCATCGCGATCATCGCCCTTTTGGTCGGCATCTTGCTGCCGGTGTTGGGCAGCGCCCGCCGCACCGCGTCGATGGCGGTGTGCGCGTCGAACCAACGGCAGATCGGGCTCGCCTTCGCGGCCTACGCCGACGATTTCGATTCGGCCCTGCCCCGCGGCTACGACAACGGGCCCGACCTCAACCCCGACCCGCTGATACACCAGGCCGACAACGTGACCTGGGACGACTGCCTCAACGCGTATCTCGGGGGCGCGCGCACCGAGGCCCAGAAGCGCCAAGACGGCGCCGCGGCCGACACCGCCCTGGCGACCATGATCTGCCCGCTCGACGACGCCGAACCCGAAACCGCCGACGACGCCGTCCACAGCTACGCGATGACCAGCGGCAACCCGCCGGGCCTGGAAGACCCCAACGACGTCGCGCAGCAGATCTGGCCCGGCGCCGGCCAGCCCTCCGAGGGCGACCCGGCCGTCGCACAGTTCGGCCTGCCCACCAGCCCGACCATCCGTTTGGGCGACGCGAGCCTGCCCGACCCCTCGGGCACCTTCCTCGCCGCGGAGTGGTCCAACGCACGCGACCGCTTCCCCCAGAACTATCAGGGCCACATCGAGAGAGCAACGGTCGAGTCGCCCGAGCGCCAAACCAACCCCAGCTGGGCCCGGCCGATCCACGGCTTCGACCAGCCGTATAACTACCTCTTCGCCGACGGCCACGTCGAGCTGCTGTTCCCGCTCGAAACCATCGGCGAAGGGACCGACACCCAACCCGGCGGCGGCTGGACACGCAAGACCGCCGATTGACCCCCGGACTCGCCCCCGCAATCGACCCGCGGGGGATTGACCAAGACCCGTCACGCAACAGAGACTCTTGTCATCCGGGCGACGGCCCGACCCTGGAAAGACCTTGGAGCCTGCCGACATGACCCGACAGACCCCCGCCCTCGCCGCCGCCTGCGGGATCACCGCCGCGACCCTCCTGTCCGCTTTGCCCACGGGCACGGCCCACGCCGGC
>JBCCXV010000285.1:0-3668 GCA_039191195.1 Planctomycetota bacterium | reverse complement strand
AGGTCGGCGGCGCCGCTGCCGGGCAGGCCTCCGTCGAGGGAGAGTCGGACGGTGACGGTGAGGGTGCTGGCGTCGCCGTAGACGGCGACGAGGGTGTCGTCGCGCGGGTCGGTCACGCCGGGGATGTTGGGGTCGGTGTTGGTAGTGCTGACGCCGAGCAGACCGAGTTGGCTGAGCGGGACCTCAAAGTTGCTGCCGAGCCCGAAGAACCAGAAGCCTTGGAGGCCCAGGTGGTTGACGCCGTCGATCTCCCAGGAGGTGAGGCCGAGGCCGTCGGACTGATAGGTGACAGACGCATTGCCGTCCTCTAGCACCAAGGCGCCGGCGTGGGCGCCGCCAGCCGAGAGGATGAGGCCTGCGGCCGCGATCCCGCCGAACAGGACACGCCGATGGGTGCGCGTCTCGTGGGTCCAGTTGCGTCTTTCGCTCATCTTCGCGTCCTCCCGCTGGGCTGCGGGCCTCCGCCACGCACCCCCGGAAACCCGGAATGCCCTGGGAAACCCGGATCTGCCCAGAAACACCTGGGTCTGGAAGACCGAGCCAACCACCGCGGTGGTTCGATCTGCTTCGCCCGCAAACGCGAAGATATCGTCAAATCAAGTGAGCCGAGGGCGAAGATTCATGATTTCACAACTTATCATCACTCTAAACTAACCTCACAGCGCTCACATTGGACGCGCGTTGGCGGGCTCGCACCTACGGGGTTGTTTCGCGCGTGCGGATGGGCGCCAGGCGCTCGTGGGCGGCGTGGCCGGCCGGTAGCATGCCGCCGCGATGATCGACCTCAAGGCCCTGCGAGACGACCCCGACCGCTTCCGCGCCGGGGCGAAGGCGAAGAACTACGACGTCGATGTCGACGCCCTGCTCGGCGCCGACCGCGACCTGCGCGCGGCCCAGACCCAGCTCCAGGAGCTGACCGCGGAGAAGAACCGCATCGGCAAGGCCATCGGGCAGCTCGCCGGCCGGCTCAAGAAGGCGCCGGACGACGAGAAGGCGGCGCTCCAGCAGGAGATGGCCGAGCTCCAGGCCCGGCCGAACCAGATCAAGGCCCAAGAGGCCGAGCTGACCGACTCGGTGCGCACGCTCACGGCGCAGCGGGACGAGCTGTGGCTGGCCGTGCCGCAGCCGCCGGACGACGACGTTCCCCGCGGCGCGTCGGACGCCGACAACGTCGAGCTCTCGCGCTGGACGGGCGGGGGCGACGGCCTGACGGGAACGACGTTCGACCCCGACGAGCCCTTCGAATCCCAGCGCGGCTTTGCCCCCAAGACGCACCTCGAGCTGTGCGCCGACTTGGGCCTTGTCGACTTCGACCGCGCGGTGAAGATCGCCGGCTCGCGCAGTTACACGCTCATCGGCGACGGCATGCGCCTGCATCAGGCCGTGCTGCGCTTGGCCTTCGACACCATGGCCGAGGAGCACGGCTTCACGCCGGTGTCCGCGGCCGACCTCGTGCGTCACGAAACGATGGTCGGCACCGGCTTCTTCCCACAGGGACGCGACCAGGTGTACGACATCGCCAACCCCACCGGGGACTACGGCTTAGCCCTCTCGGGCACCGGCGAGGTCTCGCTCATGGCCTTCCGCGCCGACGAACTCATCGACGAAGCCGAGCTCCCGCTCCGCTACGTCACGATGTCCACGTGCTTCCGTCGCGAGGCCGGCGCCGCCGGGCGCGACACCGCGGGGCTCTACCGGGTGCACCAGTTCGACAAGGTCGAGCAGGTCGTGATCTGCAAAGCCGACGAAGCCGAGAGCCGGGCCTGGCACGAGAAGATGCTGGGCTACGTCGAAGGGCTGCTCAAGAAACTCGAGCTCCCGCACCGGCGCCTTCAGTGCTGCACCGGCGACTTGGGCCTCAAGAACGCCGACATGATCGACGTCGAGTGCTGGATGCCCGGGCGCGGCGAGCTCGACGCCCAAGGCCGACCCGCTGGCGGCTGGGGCGAAACCCACTCGGCCAGCCGGCTTTACGACTACCAGTGCCGGCGGCTAAACCTGCGCTACCGCGACGCCGTGGCCGGCCAAAACCTCGTCGCCCACTCGCTCAACAACACCGTCGCGGCCTGCCCACGGCTGCTGATCCCGATCCTCGAGATGCACCAGCAGTCCGACGGCAGCGTCCGCGTGCCCGAGGCCCTGCGCCCCTATCTGGGCGGGCGCGACCGCATCGGCTAGGCGCAGCGCGTAAGATGCCCCACGAGAGGGGATCTCGACAACGCAGTTGTAGACCCAACCGGCCCCGCCGCCGGCCCGCCGGTCCCACCCCCCAACCCTCCCCCCGGATCGCAACGCCATGATCGACCGCGCCATCCTGGGCAAGACCGAACTCAGCGTCAGCCGTCTGGGCTTCGGCGCCGCGCCCATCGGCTTCCTCGAAACCGAGCAGGCCCAGATCGCCGAGCTCCTGCACTACCTGCTCGACCACGGCGTCAACCTGATCGACACCGCCGCCGCCTACCGCGGGTCCGAGCAGGCCATCGGCAAGGCCCTGCAAGGCCGGCGTGACGACGCCATCGTCGTCACCAAGGCCGGCCAAGGCGCCGACTTCGGGGTTGCCGACTTCGACCCCAAAGCTGTCGAAGCCTCCATCGACCGCAGCCTCGAGCGCCTGCAGACCGACCACGTCGACGTCGTCTTGCTGCACTCGTGCGACCAATCGGTGTTGGAGCAAGGCGACGCGCTCGCGGCCGCCGTGAAGGCGCGCGAGGCCGGCAAGACGCGCTTCGTCGGCTACTCGGGCGACAACGAGGCCGCGGCCTACGCCGCCGGCCTGCCCGACGTCGCCGTCATCGAAACCTCGATCAACGTCTGCGACCAGCGCAACATCGACGTCGTCCTGCCGGTCTGCGCCGCCCACGACGTGGGCGTGATCGCCAAGCGCCCCTTGGCCAACTGCGCCTGGAAAAAGCCCGACCAGCAGCGCGGCGGCTACGCCGACTACGCCGCCCCCTACCGCGAGCGCCTGGCGAAGATGAAGGTCAAGCCCAACGAACTCGGGTACTCGGGCCACATCGAGCTCGAGTGGCCCGAGATCGCCCTCAAGTTCGCCTTGGCCATCCCGGGCGTGCACACGGCCATCGCCGGCACCACCAACCCGCACAACGCCGAGACCAACCTCCACGCCGTCGAGAAGAACCCGCTGCGCGAGCAGGTCGTCGAGCGCCTGCGCAGCGCCTTCGCCAACGCGCAGGAAGCCGCCGACGAACCCTGGCTCGGCCTCACCTAACCACCCGCACACTTCTCCGCATCGCCCCCGGTGAAGGCGAGGGATCCTCACGGCGACAGCGCGACATCCGTTTCGGTCTCGTCGTCGTCGCCCACCCGGTCCCACCAGAAGTACCAGGTCTGGGCCCGCATCAGCGTCGCGGCCAGGCTCTCGATCGTGCCCACGCCGTGCTCGACAATGTCCGGGCAGTACCGGTACTGCTCGAGCGCCAGCGCCACGGCCTGCTCGCGCGTCGCTGGCGGATTCGGCACCACATACTCCACCACGTCGGCGGCAATCGAGATCGGCACCGCGCCCCAGACCCGCTGCCAGTGCCGGGCCACCGCCACGTGCATCGACGGGTCCGGGCAGGGCCGCCAACCCCCGAACCCGAGCCACGCAAACGCGCAAGACGCCTCGGCGATCGGCAAGAACGCCATCACCAAGTCCGAAAGCGCCT
>JBCCXV010000284.1:0-3670 GCA_039191195.1 Planctomycetota bacterium | reverse complement strand
CGTCGTCCCGGGCGCGCGCATCACCATCCCGGGCCTGGGGTCCGAGAGCGTCCAGGGCGACGCACAGTTCGCCGACCTGCTCGGCCGCATGGGCGCCCACGTCGAGCAGCGGTGGGACCGCACCACCGTCGCCGCCCCGGCCTCGGGCAAGCTCGATGCCGTTGACGTCGACCTCAACGGCATGCCCGACATGGCCCAGACCCTGGCCGTGCTCGCCATGTTCGCCGACGGCGACACCACGCTCCGCAACATCGGCCACCTGCGCGTCAAAGAAACCGACCGGCTCGACGCCATCGCCAACGAGGTCACCCGCCTCGGGGGCGAGGCCTTCCTCATGGGCGACGACCTCACCATCACCCCGCCCGGCAAGCGGGGCTTCGTCTGCTCGGCCGACTCGCCCGTATCGATCCACACCTACGACGACCACCGCATGGCGATGGCCTTCGCCCTCGCGGGACTGCGCGTCCCGGGTGTCCAGATCGAAGACCCGTCTTGCGTCGCCAAGAGCTACCCCAAGTTCTTCGACGACCTGGCGCTGCTCTCGGCCGACCCCGCCGCTTAGGCCGCACGCCACCCCGCCCCGCCCCGGCGCCGCAGCCATGATGCCGACGATCACCCAGCGCCTGATGCTCGCCGCCGCGGCGCTGATCGGCCTTTGGTTCGCCGCCCTCGCCGGTGGGCCGCTGCGGCTATCCAGCGGGTCCACGGGCCTGGTGATGGGCCTGTCGCTGCACGGGCCCGGGGTAGCGTGGCTCGTCCTCGCCGGCCTCACCGTCGCCGTGTGGCCGCTGGCCTGGTGGGTCTCGTCGACCGGAAGCGTGCTGTCGGGGCCGACCGTCTTGGCCGTGGCGTACTTGGGACTGCGCGCGTCGGTCGGGCCGCTCGACCCGCTGCTCTGGCGCGACGCCCCGGCGGGTCTGTTCGGCCGCTGGGCCCTCGAAGGCCTCGGGTGGACGGCGCTGATCGCGCTGGCGACGCTCGCCGGCGCCGCCGGGCGACCCTGGCTCCGCCCGCGCACGCCACGGAAGCTCCGCAGCCCGACGTGCGACCCCGGCTCGGCCCTGAAACTCGGCGCGGTGCGCGGCTGGCTCGCCCTGGGCGCCATGGCCCCCGCGGGCGTCCTCATCGCCGCCGTGCTCGTGCGCACACCGACCACCGGCCAGACCTGGGCCGGGCTGCTGGTCGCCTACGCGCTCGTCGCCGCCCTCATGCAAGCCGGGGCGCGCTCCCCCAACGTGGCCCCGATGCTCCTGGCGCCGACCCTCGGGCTCTCGCTCGCGCACGCCTGGGCCTGGGCGCGTTACGGCTCGTGGACGGCGCCCGAGCTGCTCGCCGACGTCCACGCCGGCCACGCCCCGGCGATCCTCTGGGCCAGCCCGGCCGACGCCGCCGGCGCCGGCCTCTTGGGCGCCTGCCTGGGCCTGGGCCTGGCGCACGTTGCCCTGGCGCCGCCGCGCCACCGCCGAGACCCCGCGTGAAGCGCCCCCCCACCGCCTGGTTGCGACGCCTGGTGACCCAGCGCGACTGGGGACTCACCCCCGTCGCCGCGATGATCGGCGCCCTGGCCGGCGTCGGCGCCTACGGCTTCGAGCACCTCATCGAGGCCTGCGAGCACCTGGCCTTCGGCTGGGCGGCCCAAGAGATCGGCGCGCCAACGTGGCTGCTCGTGCTGCTCGCGCCCGCGCTCGGCGGGCTGGTCGTCGGCCTGCTGTTCGTCGGCTTCGGCAAGCGCGGCGCCGGCGAGAGCGTGCCCAACGTGATCGAGGCCCTGATCCGCAAGGAGGGCAAGCTCTCGGGGCGCGGCGCCGGGTACCAGGCCATGGCCTCGGCCACCACGATCGGCTCGGGCGGATCGGCCGGCGTCGAAGGACCCATCGTCCAGATCGGTTCAACCCTCGGCTCACGCGTCGCGGCGCTGTTCCACCTCGACGCCAAGCAAACCCCGGCCCTGGTCGGCTGCGGCGCCGCGGCCTCCATCGCCGCCATCTTCAACGCGCCCATCGCCGGCGTGCTGTTCGTCGTCGAGGTCGTGCTGCGCGACTACACCCTCAAGACCTTCGTGCCCATCGTGGTCGCCGCCGTGTTCGGCACCGCCGTCTCCCAAGCCCTCGCCGCCGACAGCGACCCGATGTTCCTGGTCCCGCGCGAGCTGCACCTCTACGAGTTCACCGTCGCCGAGCTGCTGCCCTACGCGGTTCTCGGCCTTTGCTGCGGGCTGTTGGCCGCCGGGTTTGTCGAAGTCCTCCAGCGCGGCAAGCGCGCCGCGGCCCGCACGCCGTTCCCGCGGTGGGCCCGCCCGGCCGTGGGCGGATTGGCGCTCGGCGTGATCGGCTGCGCGTGGGTCTTACTCGGCGCCCCGCCGGCCCCGGGCTCGGGCGCCCCGCCGTTCTTCGGCAACGGGTACCCGGTCATCGAGCGCCTGCTCGACCCCGCGGCCTACCAAGCCCAGGGCCTCGAGCCGGCCAAGATCGGCGCCCTCCTGCTCGCCGCGGTGCTCGCGCTCAAGGTCCTCGGCACGGCCCTCACCGTCGTCTCCGGCGGCGGCGGAGGGGTGATCGCCCCCGGCCTGCTGCTCGGCGCCGCGATGGGCGGGCTCTTCGCCATCGGCCTCGCCTCGGCCGCGCCCGGCCTCGTCGCCAGCCCCGCCGCCTACGCCCTGGCCGGCATGGCCGGGCTCATCGCCGCCCTGCTGCACGCGCCACTCGCCGCCTTCCTGCTCGTGTTCGAGGTCACCCAGGACTACAAGGTCATCCTGCCCATGATGCTGGTGTCGATCGCCGCCACCTCCACCAGCCGGGCGATCAAGCGCGAGACGCTCTTCGAGGCCACCCTCCGCCAGCGGGGCATCGGCCTGGGCCGGGTGCCCGACGCCGTGTTGCTCCGCCGGCTCACCCTCCGGCCCGAGCACCTCATCGACGCGGCCATCGTCGCCCCCGAAGACCCCGCCCAGCGGTTGCTCGACCTCGCCGAGACCTTCGCCGCCACCGACTTCGCCGTCGCCGACGACCAAGGCGTCTACCGCGGCATGGTCATCGGCAACGACGTGCGCACCACGCTGCTACAGCGCGAAGCCGTGCCGCTGCTGGTCGTCGCCGAGCTCATGCGCCCCGAGATCCCCGCCGTCCACGTCGGCGAGAGCTTCGAAGTCATCCTCGAGCGTTTCGCCCGGCACGACGTCGCCTGCCTCCCGGTCGTCGACGAAGACGACGAAGTCGAGGGCCTGATTAGCCGCAGCCGCCTGCTGTCGACCTACCACGAAGAGCTCTCGACGAGCGACTAGCCCGATGACCGCCCCCGCCGAAAACGCGCCGCCCGAGGAATCCGGCGCCCCGTCGCTACGCTTTACCTCGGCGATGCGGCTGCACGGCAAGGCGCAGTTCGACGCCGTCTACGACCGCCGGGTCCGCAAACGCGTGGGCCCGATCGCCGTCGCCGCCCGGCTCAACGGCCTGCCGCACGACCGGCTGGGGCTCTCGGTCGGCCGCCGCGTCGGCAACGCCGTCCGCCGACACCGGCTCAAGCGCCTGCTCCGCGAGGCGTTCCGTCTCGACCAACACGCACGCCCGGGCGGGCTCGACCTGGTGGTGGTCGTCTACCCGCACGAGCCCAAACCCTTGGACGATTACCGCCGGATGCTCGCCGACGCCGCCGCCTCGCTGCACCGACGCCT
>JBCCXV010000283.1:0-3680 GCA_039191195.1 Planctomycetota bacterium | reverse complement strand
GGACGTGCGGGGGGATGCCGCCGAGGTCACGACCGGCGCCCACCGACGGCCCGGGGCGCAGGATGACCCAGAGGCCCTCGGCCGCGGCGAGTTCGACGAAGCGGCGCAGGTCCAGGTCGCCGGTGAACTCGAAACGGCCCGGGGCGGCCTCGTGGTCGTGCCAGCAAACGCGCGTGGCGACGGCGTTGAGGCCGGCGTGTCGGGCGGTGCGTAAAAGCGAAGGCCAACGCCCGGCCGGCGCCGACGTAAAGTCCAACTCGCCGCTGACGAGCCACAAGCGACGGCCGTCGAGCGCTAAACTCTGTCCGTCGAACGAAACCTGCGCCATGGTGGGTGCTCGTTGGGGGGGCGAAGGGTCTGGGCCCCGATCCCGCCCCGGTGGGCGAGCCCAAACGAGCCGGAACGATAGGCGCGCTACGGAGCCAAATCAACGCTGAACGCTTCTTTTTCAAGCCGTATCGCGCGAGGCCCCGGGCGTATCGCCGTGGGGTTGGCGGCGCTGTGCTTAGGGGGATGTGTTTCGATCGACAGCCTCGACCGCGAAGCCCGGGCCGTGCTCGCCGAGCGTGGCCAGCCGGTCGTGGCCGACCTGCGTGACGACCCGACCGCGGCGGTGCTCGTGCCCGAACGGCCGTGGGGATACCAAGTCGAGCCCGGCGAGTTGGAGCGTCGCGGCGACCCGGTGACGCGCAACCCGCCGGAAGACGTGTTGCCCGCGGCCGCCGACGGCGACCCGCCCGAAGGGGCGCCCGACCTTCTCGACCCCGCCGCGGCTCGGTCGGTCGACCTGGCCCTCGACCTGGAGACCGACGACGGGGGCGCGATTTCGGGTCTGGTCGACCTCGACCTCGAGGGCCTGCTGGCCACCGCCATCCGCCAGGCGCCGGACTACCGGGCGCAAAAAGAGCAGCTGTTCCTGTCGGCGCTGGCGCTCTTGGTCGAGGAGAACCGCTGGGGCCCGCGGTTCTTCAACACGTTTTCGGCCGGCACGACCTTCACCCGGGAAGACGGCGACGAGGCCACCGCCGCGACGCTGCTCAACGAGTTCGGCGTCACCCAGCGCTTGCCCTGGGGCGGGCAGGCGGCCGTGAGCGCGCTGGTGGACTACACCAACACGCTGCGCACCTCGGGCGCGACCGACGACGGCGAGTCGACCGGCGTGGGCCTCGACGCCGAGATCACGCTCCCGCTGCTGCGCGACGCCGGGCCGACGGCCCGCAACGACCTGATCCAAGCCGAGCGCGACGTGCTGTATGCGGCGCGCGGCTTCGAGCGTTTCCGCCGAGAGCTGCTGGTCGACTTGGCCGAGACGTACTTCGACCTGCTGCGGGCGCAGCGGGAGATCGGCAACCGCCGGCAACAGCTCGACGGGTTGCGCCGGCTGGCCGCGCGGTTCGAGGCGCTGGCCGAGGCGGGGCAGGAGCCGCCTTTCGAGGCCGAGCGTGCGCGGCAGCAGGTCTTGTTCGGCGAGTCGCGCCTGCTCGATGCGGAAGAGTCATACGCCGCCGAGCTCGACCGGCTGAAGCTGCAGATCGGTTTACCCGTCGAGACCCCGCTGCTCATCACCCCACAGGTCGTCGACGCCGAGACCCCCCAGCTGGACTCGGCGGCGTCGGTCCAGGCGGCTTGGGAGTACCGGCTGGACCTCCAGACGCTGGCCGACCGCGTCTCCGACGCGCGGCGGGACCTGGCGCTGGCCCGTAACCAGACGCTGCCGGACCTCGAGGTCTTCGCCAGGGCCGCCGCCGACCCCGAAGACGACGACAGCGGCCTCACCGTCGATCTCGACGACCAGGAGTTCGAGGCCGGCGTGCGCTTCGGCGCCCCGCTAGACCGGGTGGAAGAGGTCGCCGCCCAGCGGTCGGCCCTGGTCGCCCTCGAGCGGGCTCGGCGGACGCTGCGGCTGCAACGCGACCAGGTCGCGGTCGACGTCCGCAGGACCGTCCGGCAGATCGAACAGGCCCGTTTCAACGTCGAGCTGCAAGACCGGAACGTCGCGCTGGCCGAACGGCGGTTGCGCGGCGTCCGTTTGCGCGAGACCGAACTCGGCCCGGAGGAGGTCATCGACGCCGAGCAAGACCGCCTGGACGCCAAGAACGCCCGCGACCAGGCCGTGGCCGACCTCCGCACCGGCGTGCTGCAGTACCTGCTCGACACCGGCCAGATGCGCGTGGCCCCCGACGGCCGCTGGCTGGCCCCGATCGGCCTCCGCACGCCCGAAGACACCGCGTCGGTCGTGAATTGAACCGGCTTGCGGCAAACCCGCTGGGCGGCGGCGCCACGTTCCGGTTCAATCGTTAGGACTAGCGTCGCATTTGGGTTGCGGTTCGCCGCCGGGGCTGGCCGATGGAGGGGCAGGGGGGCTACGCTTTATTTCGGGCAACGTCATGACTTTTTCCTCCGCATCGGACCCGAGCACGACCGGACGCGCCGAAGGCTCGGCGAGGCCGCGTCGGCGGTGGGTGCTGGCCCTGACCGCCGGCTTGGCCGTGGTGTCGGGCGGCGTTGGCGCTTGGGCGTGGACGGCGTCGGGCCCGGCGCCGGGCGAGGCCGAGGTGTCGGCCGACCCGGCCGTCGCCGGCGACTGGTTCGTGGTCGAGCCGCGCAGCTTCGACCTCGAGGTCCGGGCGCCGGGCGAGCTCGACGCGTCGTCTCGGGTCGAGGTGCGCAGCCGGGTGGGTTCGGCCCGCCCGATCATCGATTGGGTGATCGAAGAGGGCGCCACGGTCGTCAAGGGGCAGAAGCTCTTTGAGCTGAACCGCGGCGAGGTCGAGCAAGAGGTCCAGGAAGCGCAGATCGACTTCAACGAGGCCGAGGCCGACGTGACCGCCGCCGAGCAAGACCTCGAGATCGCCGTGAGCGAGTCCAACGCCGCGATCCGCGACGCCGAGGTCGCGCTCGAGCTCGCCAAGCTCGAGATGGACGAGTGGCGTGACGGCACCGAGCCCATCCAACGCCGGGAACTCGAGCTCGAGCTCAAGAAGGCCGAGCGCGATCTGGACCGCGCCAAGCGCGATTACGAGAACAGCCAGAAGCTCTACGACGAAGACTTCATCAGTTACAACGAGCTCGAGGACGCCCGCTTCGAGTGGGTCGCCGGCGAAGACGCGCTGGCCACCGCGAAGCTCGCGCTGAACGTGTACCTCAAGTCGACCTACAAGAAAGAGCTCGAAACCAACCAGAACGCGGTCGATCAAGCCCAGGGCGAGCTCGACCGCGCCAAGGAGAAGGCCAAGCAAGAACTCGACCAGCTCACAGCTAAGCTCCAGAGCCAACGCGAGCTGCGCGACCTGCGCAAGTCGCGGCTCGACGAGCGTGAGGCCGAACTCAAGGCTTGCGTCGTCCACGCGCCCGAGCCCGGCACGGTGATCTACGCCTCGAGCGTCGGCCCTTGGTGGCGGCGGCGCGACCCGATCGCCCCGGGGCGTGCGGTGCGCGAGAACGAGACCGTGATCATCCTGCCCAACACCGACCAGATGGCCGCGATCCTGAACGTGCACGAGGCCCGGATCGCGGCGCTGCGTCCCGACCAAGAGGTCAGCGTGCAGATCGAAGCCCGGCCGGGCGAGCCGGTGCGCGGGCAGGTCAGCGTCATCAGCAAGACCGCCGAGAACTCACGCAACACCGGGGCCCGGGAGTACAAGGTGACGGTGATGCTCCCGCCGGGGTTCGACCCGACG
>JBCCXV010000282.1:0-3701 GCA_039191195.1 Planctomycetota bacterium | reverse complement strand
CGCCCGACGCACCTCGTTCATCACGGCCTTAATGCGTTCCTCGAACTGGCCGCGGTACTTGGTGCCGGCGACCATCATCGCCAGGTCCAGCACGACGATACGTCGCTCGAGCAGGATCTCGGGGACGTCCTGGCTGATGATCTGCTGGGCCAGGCCCTCGACGATGGCGGTCTTGCCGACGCCGGCCTCGCCGAGCAGCACGGGGTTGTTCTTCGTGCGGCGGCAGAGGATCTGGATCAGCCGCTCGATCTCGTTGGCGCGTCCGATGACCGGGTCCAGCGTGCCCTCGCGCGCCAGCTCGGTCAGGTCGCGGCCGAAGCTGTCGAGCGCGGGGGTCTTGCTCTTGCCCTTGGACTTGCCGGAGGACTCCGACCCGCCGTTGCCGCCGCCGGCCGTGGCCTCTTCGGGGTCCACGCCGGCGCCCAGCAGGTTGAGCACCTCTTCGCGGACCTCTTCGAGCTTGAGCCCGAGGTTCATCAGCACCTGCGCGGCCACGCCCTCGTGCTCGCGCAGCAGGCCGAGCAGCAGGTGCTCGGTGCCGACGTAGTTGTGGTTGAGCGAGCGGGCTTCCTCGATCGCGTACTCGATGACCTTCTTGGCCCGAGGCGTCTGCGGCAGCTTGCCCATCGTCACCATGTCGGGCCCGGACTTGACCAGCTTCTCGACCTCGAGGCGGACTTTGCGGAGGTCGACCTCGAGGTTCTTGAGGACGTTGGCGCCGACACCGGAGCCTTCTTTGACCAGGCCGAGCAGGATGTGCTCGGTGCCGATGTATTCGTGGTTGAACCGCTGGGCCTCTTGATTGGCCAGGGCCATCACCTTGCGGGCGCGGTCGGTGAATCGTTCGAACATGATGCGTCCCTTCGTTGCTTCGGGCCGGCAGACCTTGCCGCCGGCCGAGATTGTACGCGGCCAGGGCAGGGGGCTGCCGATGGCCGCTTCGGTCATCATCGGACAAGAGGCGAACCGCGGACCAACCGGGGCGAATTCCACGTTTCCCACTCAAACCGCGATTTCGTACGCTCGGGGCGTCGTCTGCAATACTCGGCCCCAGCCGAGACGCCCGTCACCGCCCGCCATTTGCGCAACCGACAGCCCGCCGCCTGCCAGCGCGGCACACGCACACGAGCCCGCCATGCAGTGGAAGACCCTTCGCCTGACCAACTGCGCCGAACTGACCGACGTCCCCGGCGGTGTCCGGCCGCAGCGGTACCCCGAGGCGGTCCGATCGGCGCTCGGCCAGACCGGCCAGAACAACGCCGTCAAGCCATCGAACCTGGAGCTGCGATGGGTGGCCGAGGACTTCGCCAACGGGGCCGAGATCACGCTCGCCTCGGAGGGGGTCACCCGGCTGACCGCGTTCTTCGGCTCGTTCGTCCACGCCGGCAACTGGCGCGTCGGGCCCGGCGAGCCGGTCACGCTCCGCGTCGCGCCGGTCCAGGGCTATCTCGAGTCGATCGATCGCCTGCCGAGCTCGGGCGGGTTCGATCCACGCGTGGCACGGCTGATGTGCTTGGGCGACCCCGTCCACCTGATCGACCTGCGGGGCGCCGTCCGCCCGCCCGCCGACCACGAAACCCCGGCTCGCCGACTGCTCGCCTATGGCACCTCCATCACCCACGGCAACGCCGCCACCGCCCCCCACCTCACCTACCCAGCGATGCTCGCCCGTCGCCTCGGCGTGGACCTCATCAACCTCGGCCTCGGCGGCAGCTGCCTGTGCGAGCCGGAGGTCGCGGACTACATCGCCGCCCGAGACGACTGGGACCTGGCCGTCTTTGCGCTCTCCGTCAACATGGCCAACCAGAGATTCACCGTCGAGACGTTCCGAGACCGCGTGAGCAACGTGATCCATCGTGCCGCCCGCGCCCACCCCGACAAGCCGATCTTCTGCGTCACGCTCTGGCCTTACTTCGCCGATGTCACGCCCGAAATGGCCCGCAACGCCAAGGCCGACCCCGCCGTCTTCCGCCAGGCCCTCCGCGACGCGGTCAACGCCTGCCCGACCGGCAACGTCACCCTGCTCGAAGGCCCCGACCTGCTCGCCGACTTCGCCGGGCTCACCACCGACCTGCTGCACCCCTCCGACCTCGGCTTCATCGAGATGGCCGGCCGGCTCGCCGACGCCATCGGCCCCGCGATCCACTGACCGGGCGCCTGACCGTCGAGCGAGGCGTGGTCTGCTTCGGCGATCGCGCCACGGCCGGCGCCTCCCTAACAAAATTCAATCTCGCCCGGGCCTCCGCCCGACAGCGTTGGCACCGGCCGACCCACCATTACACTGCGTAACGGTCCGGGACGGCCGCCGCCACACGCCCACGCCAGGGATCCTCGCATGACCATGCCGACGCCCGTCGAGACACCGCCCCGTCCCGACGACGCCGACTCACCCCCGACACCGTCGAGCGCCACGACCGCGCTGCGACGAGGCGTCCAACGCCTCCGCGAGCTTCAACGCCCCGACGGCCACTTCGTCTTCGAGCTCGAGGGCGACTCGATCCTCCAGTCCGAATACGTCCTGATGAAGTGGATCCTCGGCCACGAGGACGACCCCCGCATCCCACGCATCCTCAGCAAGCTCCGCTCGCAGCAACTGCCCTCGGGCGCCTGGGCCCAGTACCCCACGCCCGACCCCGACCGGGCGCTCGGCGGCGGCAAGATCGACGTCTCCGCCACCGTCAAGGCTTACCTCTGCCTCAAGCTCGCCGGCGACGACCCCGACGCCCCGCACATGGTCCGCGCCCGCAACGCCGTCATCGCCGCGGGCGGCGCCGAACGCTGCAACACCTTCAGCAAGTTCTACCTCGCCTGCCTCGGCCAGATCGATTGGTCCGCCCAGTGCTCGATCCCGCCCGAGCTCGTCTACCTGCCCAAGTGGTTCTATTTCCACCTCGACAAGCTCGCCTGCTGGACCCGCAAGATGATCCAGCCGCTCGCGATCGTCACGGCCTTCCGCCCGGTCCGCGAGATCCCGGAAGACAAGGGCATCGCCGAGCTCTACGTCGACCCCGCCAAGCGCAGGCGCATGGTCCTGGCCAACGACCGCCAGCACCCGTTCTGGTCACCGCTGATCCTGGGCATCGACCGCGTCGTGCTCAAGCCGCTCGACCGCGTGGGCCACACCCCGCTCCGCCGCGCCGCGATGCGCCGCATGGAGACGTGGATCATCGACCACCACCGCGACTCGGCCGGCCTGGGCGCGATCTTCCCGCCGATGGTCTATACCCAGGTCGCCCTGCGCTGCATGGGCTACCCCGACGACCACCCCCTGCTCGTCAAGCTCCGCAACGACCTCGACGACTTCATGGTCTACCACGACGGGTCCTGGCAGATCCACGACGGCGACCCGCTCGATCGGCCCGACCGCTTCCACCCCGCTCGCAACGGCCACCACAACGGCCACGCCCGCCGCACCGACGCCGCCTCCGGCGCCCCCGTCCACCTGCAGCCCTGCTTCAGCCCCGTCTGGGACTCGGGCATCACCGCCTACGCCCTGGCCGACGCCGGCCTGACCGACGCCGACGCCGACGTCGCCCGGCTCCGCGACTGGCTGGTCTCCATGGAGTGCACCGTCGAGGGCGACTGGGCCAACAACCTTAAGGGCGACGTCCCGCCCGGCGGCTGGTTCTTCGAGTACGAGAACCCCATCTACCCCGACTGCGACGACTCGGTCATGGTCGCCATGGCCCTGCACCGGCTCT
>JBCCXV010000281.1:0-3709 GCA_039191195.1 Planctomycetota bacterium | reverse complement strand
CGGGTCTTCGATCAGATCGACGAAGCTCACCCCCCCCTCGTCCCCCGCACCCCGGACCGGCGCCGACAGCGAAGCCGCCGAACGCCTCTGGTTCCTACGAAGATGGTCCCGGGCTTTGTTCGCCGCGATCGTGAAAATCCACGGCTTAAAACGCTTCCGCGTGTCGAACGTCCCGGCAGACTGGTGAACCTGGAGAAACGTCTCCTGGAAAAGGTCGTCCGCAGACGCCCGAGACCCCACAAACCGCAGCAAGAAACGGAACAGCCCGTCCTGGTAACGCCCCACCAACTCCTCGAACGCTTCCACCCGCCCGTCCAGATACGCCGTCACCAACCCCTCGTCCGAGAGGTCGCCAAGCGGCTGCGGGGGCGGCGAGATCCCAGACATCAATCGCAATCCTACGGCGAGGCCCGGACCGGGTTCGCCTTACCCCTTCCCCCGCGCGTCGAGCACCAGGTCGCACAACTCCCGCACCGCCCCCTTGCCCCCCGCCTGCGTCAGCACGATCCGCGCCAACGGCACAACCGAACGGTGCGCATCGGCCACCACCACCGGGCAGCCCACCATCGCCAGCGGGCCGGCGTCGTTCACGTCGTTCCCCAGATAGATGCACGACGACGCCTCGATCGACCGTTCGGCCAGCCAGTCGCGCAGCACCGGGACCTTGTCGTCGATCCCCTGAAGGCAAGGCACGCCCAGCTTCTTCGCCCGGGCGCCCACCACCGGGTTGGGCTCTTTCGACAGGATCAGGATCGGAACCCCGGCCTTGCGCAGCAGGGTGACGCCCATCCCGTCGAACCGCGAGCAGTACGCCGACTCCACCCCGTCTTCCCGCACCATCACGCCGTTGTCGGTGAACACGCCGTCGAAATCGAACACCACCGCCCCCACCGGCTTGGGCAGGGCGGCCAGCGCGCGACGGCGCCAACCCGCCGGGCTCCGACGGCTTGCACGGGCCAACTCCGATAACGCGGCGGGCGACGGCGGCATGCAAACCCGAGCTTATCGGCACGCGCCGACACGGTCACATTGTGCCGCCATTTCGGACTCTGCCGCTTACGGCCGCTTGGGCATGGGTCGATACCCCTATGGCCGGGCCACTGCGCGCCACTTGTAGGCACAAAGCATGTTCGAGGCGGAATTCGAAGACCACGAGCACCTGACCGTCCTGACCCTCTCCGGCGACTTCGCCGGCGGGGCCGTCGACGGCGTGCGCAAGAACCTCGCCGAACGGCTCGACGGCCAGACGCGCGACTTCGTCGTCGACGCCTCCCACCTCGGCCGCATCGACTCCGCCGGACTCGAAGCCCTGCTCTGGCTCGAAGAGAGCGCCGCCCAGCGCCTGGCCCAGGTCCGCGTCGCCGGGCCCAACCCCGACCTCGAAGCCGTCGTCGCCGTCACCCGACTGCAAGACCGCCTGCCCGTCGCCCCCAGCCTCATGCAAGCCATCGACAGCCTCGGCGTCGACGTCTTGCGCACCGCCGCCGCCGGGGAACCCTCCGCCGACGCCGGCACGGCGTCTCGCGCCGACCAGGGCGGGGGTGACCCGTGATCGCCGGTCAGCCCGCCACCAACGGACAAGGCCCCGGCGCCGGCCCCCCGAGGCCACGGCGCGTCGGCGACCTGCTGCTCGAACGCGGCATCGTCACCCAAGACCAGATCGACCACGCCCTCGAATACCAGCGCGGCGCCAGCGACAAGAAGCTCCTCGGCGAGGTGCTGCTCGAAATGGGCTACGTCGAGATCGAGCAGATGCTCGAGGTCTTGGCCGAGTCCGCGGGCCTGCCGTTCGCGCGCCTCACGCCCCGCCGCGCCGACCCAGCCGTCGCCGAGCTCCTCCCCGCCGAGTTCTGCCGCGACAAGGGCGTCTGGCCCCTGTTCAAGGTCCGCGACCGCATCACCCTCGCCTGCTCCGAGACCGACAGCCCCTACCTCGCCGACGAAGCCCGCGCCGTCGCCGGCTGCGACGTCCAGCTCTGCGTCGCGCCCCCCAACGACATCGCCGCCCTCCGCGATGCCGCCGCCATCGGCGACACCGACTTCGCCCTCGACGACGTCATCTCCGACCTCGACGTCAACGAGATGTCCCTCGTCGACGACGTCGACAGCATCGACGAAGACGTCGCCGGCGACGACTCCCCCATCGTCCGGCTGGTCAACTACCTCATCGCCGAGGCCGTCCGCGAACGCGCCTCGGACATCCACATCGAGCCCGACGACTGCGCCCTGCGCGTCCGCTTCCGGGTCGACGGCCGGCTCGTCGAGAAGATGACCCCGCCGCACCGCTTGGCACCCGCCATGGCCTCGCGCATCAAGATCATGTCCGGCCTCGACATCTCCGAGCGCCGCGTGCCCCAAGACGGCCGCATCAGCCTCACCCTAGAACGACGCCGCGTCGACCTCCGCGTCTCCACCATGCCCGGACAGCACGGCGAAAAAGTCGTCATGCGCATCGCCGACGCACGCAACGCCGTCCACAACCTCGACCAGCTCGGCTTCGACCCCGACATGCTCGACGCGCTACGCGGGCTCATCAACCAGCCCAACGGCGTGGTCCTGGTCACCGGGCCCACCGGCTCGGGCAAGAGCACCACGCTCTACGGCGCCCTCACCGAAATCAACCGCGAGCACGTCAACGTCTCCACCGTCGAGGACCCCGTCGAGTTCAACCTCGCCGGCGTCAACCAGTTCCAGATCAACGACAAGGCCGGATTCGCCTTCCCCACCGCGCTCCGCGCCCTGCTCCGGCAAGACCCCGACGTCGTCATGGTCGGCGAAGTCCGCGACCCCGAAACCGCACGCATCGCCGTACAGGCCGCCCTCACCGGCCACCTGGTGCTCTCGACGCTGCACACCAACGACGCCGTCTCCGCCGTCACCCGCCTGCACAACATCGGCGTCGAGAGCTACCTCATCGCCGCCGCCATCCGGGGCGTCCTCGCCCAGCGCCTGGTCCGCCGCGTCTGCCCAGATTGCAGCATGCCCCAAGCCCTCGAGCACGCCGTGTCGCCCGCGCTCGCCGAAACCATCCGCCGGTACCGACCCGACCTGACCCAAGCCCCGTCCGCCCAGGGCTGCGACAAGTGCCGCGGCCTCGGCTACCGCGGACGCCTGGGCCTCTACGAGCTCTACGTCCCCGGCGACGACGGCCTCGACGCCATCGTCCGCGGCGCCGGCGTCCAGGAACTCCGCCGCGTCGCACGCGACAACGCCGGCTTCTACCGAACCCTCTTCGAGGACGGCCTCGACAAGATCGCCAAAGGCCTGACCACCTTCGACGAAGTCCTCGCCGTCGCCGCCCCCGACTAACCCGAGGCGATCGCCATGTCCGCCTTCTCCTACCAAGCCCGCGACCGCTCCGGCAACCTCACCGCCGGCGACCTCCACGCCCCCAACCTCGACGCCGCCGCCGCCGCGCTGCGCGCGCAGGGCCTGTTCCCCGTACGCCTCAAGCCCGCCCGCGGCAGGGCGGCCAAACGCAAGAGCCACCCCGTCGAGAACGCCGGGCGACCCAGCCTCGAAATCCCCGCCGACGACGCCACCCCCCGCGCCCGCGAACCCAGGCCCGTCCGCGGACGCATCAAACGCGCCGAGGTCGTCGCCTTCTCCCACCAGCTCGCCGTGATGATCGACACCGGCGTCCCGATCTCCGAAGCCATGGCCTGCATCGTCAGCCAGACCCCCAACCCCGCCTTCCAGGCCGTGCTCG
>JBCCXV010000280.1:0-3735 GCA_039191195.1 Planctomycetota bacterium | reverse complement strand
GCCGTGGCCGCGTTGGGCGGCGATCATAACGGCGTCGATGGTGAAGGGGTCGACCTTCCACTTCCACCACTGGCCTTTGTTGGTGCGGCCTGTGCCGTAGGAAGCGCCCGCGTGCTTGAGCATGACGCCCTCGACGCCGCGTTCGCGTGACTGGTCGCGCAGCTGGGCGAGGGCGGGCCAGGTGTCGAAGTCGATGCGGGTTGACAGGCGCAGGGCGGGGGCGTCGGCGTGCTGCTTGAGGAAGGCTTCGAGGGCCGCGCGGCGGTCGTGCGTGGGCTGGTGGCGGAGGTCTCGGCCGTCGAGTTCGAGCAGGTCGTAGGCCATGAAGACGACCTCGACGTCGGGGAACAGCGCGGGCTGGACGTCCTTGCGGTTCAGGCGTTTCTGAAGGCTGGCAAAAGGAAGGGGCCCCCCGGAAGTATGAACGGAAGCGGCCCCGCAAGGTCGCTTCGAGTGAGGCGGGACTTCGCCGTTTGACTCAGCGTCGCGCCAGGCGAGGAGTTCGCCGTCGAGTACGGCGCCGTTGGGGAGTGTGGAGGCGGCGGCGGCGATCTCGGGGAAGGCTTGGGTGACGAGCTCGTCGCCGCGGGACCAGAGGACGGTGCGGCTGTCGCGGCGGATGAGCTGGGCGCGGATGCCGTCCCACTTCCACTCGGCGATCCAGTCGGCGGCGTCGCCGAGCGCATTTGCGGGGTCGTCTTGGAGGGGGTGGGCGAGGAAGAAGGGGTAAGGGCGTGCGGGGTCGTCGGCGTCGCCTTGGCGCAGGGCGCGGTAGGCGTCGGGGGTGGGGGTGAACCCGCCGGCGAGGCGGTGCTGCATGACGGCGGGGTCGACGTCGGCGGAGGCGGCGAGCGCGTTGACGACGATCTTCTTGGCGGCGCCGAAGCGGAAGGCCCCGCTGATGAGCTTGTGGAAGACGAAGCGTTGGCGCGGGCCGCGGGTGGCCCAAGCGTCTTGCACGGCGAGGCGCTGGGCGTCTTCGTTCATGGCCGCGAGCGGGAGCAGGTGTTCTTCGATGACGTGGTGAAGGGGTTCGTCTTCGGCGAGGGATGCGCGGTCCGGGTCGGGCGGGGGCAGGATGAGGGCGAGGGTTTCGGAGAGGTCGCCGACGGCGCTGTAGCACTCGTCGACGAGCCAGGGCGGGAGGTTTGCGGCCTCGGCGGCCCAGGCGCGCAGGCGTTTGGTGGGGACGGCGCGGATGGGGCGTCGGCCGGTGAGGACGGCCAGGGCCCAGGCGGCGTCGGCGTCTTCGGCGTCGTCGAAGTACCGGCGGAGGGCGTCTTGCTTCTCGGAGGTGCGGGTGGTGCGCTCGACCTCTTCGTAGAGTCGGGTGAAGCGCTTCATGGTTCGGGCGCCTCGGCAGAATCGGCTGAGTCGGGCGCGAGGGGAGATCCGTCGTTCTCGGTTTGTCCAGCGATTGATGCCGAATCGGCGGATGCGTCGTCGGCTTCGCCTTGGAAGCGGGTGGGGACTTCGTCGGCGTCGAGGCCTTGCTCGCGCAGGTAGCGGGCGAGGACGGCGGTATAGCCGTGGGTGACGCCGACGCTTTGGCAGCCGGTCTGATGGATGGCGGAGAGGAGGCCGGGCCAGTCGGCGTGGTCGCTGACGACGAAGCCGCGGTCGACGCCCATGCGCCTGCGCTGGCCGCGTACGGCCATCCATCCGGAAGCGAAGGCGGCGGAGTACGGGACGAAGCGGCGGAGCCATGTGGTCCCGCGGGTCGAAGGCGGGGCGACGACCAGGGCGCGGCCTTGGAAGTCTTTGGCGGGTCGGTCGGTGGCGAGGTGGACGTCGGGGAGGGTTCGGCCGGCCTCGCGGTAAGCGTCGTTGAGCTTGCGGACGGAGCCGTGGACGACGATGGGGCCGATGGACGCGTCGAGCCCGGCGAGCACCCGCTGGGCCTTGCCGAGGGCGTAGGCGAAGACGATCGACGTGCGGCCTTGGGCTTGGTTGTCGGCCCACCAGGTGTTGAGGTCGGCGAAGACTTCGTGGGCGGGCGCCCAGCGGTAGATAGGCAGGCCGAAGGTGCTCTCGGTGATGAAGCGGTCGCAGGCGACGGGCTCCCAGGGGGTGCAGGTGGGGTCGTCGCCGGGGGCGGACTCGAGCTTGTAGTCGCCGCTGACGACCTCGACGCGGGTTCGGCCTTGGGCTTTGGCTTCGACGCGGATTTGGGCCGAGCCGAGCAGGTGGCCGGCGGGGTGGAGGGAGACGGTGGCGTCTCGGATCGTGATGGGCTTGCCGTAGGCGAGGGGCTGGATGGAGGCGCCGGTGTGGAGCCTGCGTTGGAGGACGCCTTGCCCTTCTTGGGAGGCGAGGTAGTGGGTGCAGCCGGGTGAGGCGTGGTCGCTGTGGGCGTGGGTGACGACGGCGTGGTCGACGGGCTTCCAGGGGTCGACGTAGAAGCCGCCGGCGGCGCAGTAGAGGCCGCGGTCGGTGGGTTGGATCAGGCGTGGTGAGGGTTTCGAGGCGGCCGGCACGAGGTCACGTTAGACGGCGAGCCGGGCGAGGATCATGCCGGCCAAGAGAAGCGCGCGGGCCGACCAGAGGGTGGTGCGGAGCCAGTTGTGGGCGACGAGTTTGCGGAGGGCGGCTTCGTCTTTGCCGTGGCCGAGTTTGCGGTGGAGCGGGACGAAGACGGCCAGGGTGTGGGCGAAGACGGCGACGGCCAGGGCGAGCGAGAGCCAGGCCGTCCAGGCGGGGACGCCTTGCGGGATGGCGGCGACGAGCCAGGCGGCGGAGGCGAGTTCGACGAGCATGGGCGGGCCGGTGACGGGCCCGGTCCGCTGCATGTGCTCTTGTTCGAAGTCGGCGAAGCGGTCTTGCGGGCCCCAGCGCATCATGGGGTAGTGGGTCCGCTGGACGAACCAGATGAGGCCGGCCATGTACCAGGCGGCGGCGGCGGTGAGGACGAGCGCGGCGTCGCCGGCGGTCATGCGGTGGGGCTCGTTGGGTAGATCTCGTCGAGCGCTTTGGCGCGGTAGGCGAAGATGGCCTGGACGTCTTTGCGGACCATGAGGCGGTCGACGAGGGGCGCGAGCGGGCCGCCGGGCACGCGGTATTCGATGCGGTCGTGGCAGAGGGTGGTGTCGCCTTGGTCTTCGAAGGTGTGGGTGTGCCGCCAGAGCTTGTAGGGGCCTTTGAGCTGCTCGTCGCGGAAGGAGAAAGGCGGGTCCCAGCCGGTGATTTTGGTGCGCCAGCGGATGGGGAGGCCGCGGAGCTTGAGGCGGTAGTCGATGAGGGCGCCGACGTGCATGGGGATGGGGCGTGGGGTGAGGACGCGGAAGCGCAGGAGGTCTGGCGTGATGCGCTCGAGGTTGTGGGCGTCGGCGAAGAAGGGGAAGAGGTCTTCGCGGGGGACGGGCAGGCGCTGGGTCATCTCGAGGATGCGGGTGGCTCCTTCGACGCGGACGGTGGGGCTGGCGTTGGGGATCGGGGTAGTCATGCGGGCGTCGCGGGCGTGGGGCTGAGGGACTTGCGGGCGAGGGCGACGAGGTCGAGGCGGTCGGCGGCGTCGCGGCAAGGGGTGATGTGGAGGGCTCGGCCGTGGTGGAGGAGCGCGGCGCCGGCGAGTTGGAAGCCGTCGCCCTCGAGCTTGCCAACGCCGCAGCCTTGGACGGCGGCCTTGGCGCCTTGGGCCCACACGCGGGGTCCGAAGAGCTCGGCGAAGGAACCCCGTCGCAGGCCGAGGGCGCGGTAGAGGTGGCGCTCGGGGTCGGCGACGTGGGGGATGCCGTC
>JBCCXV010000279.1:0-3736 GCA_039191195.1 Planctomycetota bacterium | reverse complement strand
TGCGAACCTGAGTGGGGCCGTGGCGATCGCCGCCAACGACTTTGGCGTAGTCGGGGTCTCGTACATCGACGCCGACCGTAACCTGCGCTACGGCTTCAAGAGTGGTCTTGACCCATGGGCGACGGTGATTGTGGATCAGGATGTGGAAGGCGGAACTCAGCCCGGGCTCGCCTACGACGCCGCAGGCCTGCCGGTGATCTCTTATGTCGATAGCGAGAACAACATCATCGTCGCCTACGACCCGGTGGGCAGCATCGCGCCGGCGCCGGTGCTCTTGGATGGCGACGCGAATGGGGATGGCGTGGTGGACCTCTTGGACTTCGACGTCCTCGCGCAGAACTTCGGTGCGGGCCCCGGCTTCCCAGATGGCTTGTCGGCGGGCGACTTCAACGCCGACGGCGTGGTGGACTTGCTGGACTTCGACATCCTGGCGCAGAACTTTGGGTCGTCGAGTCCTGCGGTGGTGCCTGTACCGGGCAGCGTGGGCTTGATGGGTTTAGGCGTGGCTGGACTGATGCGCTGCCGGCGGCCTTAGCCGGGTCCGGCGCCAAAAGTGGCGTGCATGCGTTTGAGTACGGCTGGGTTCAAGTGCTTGTCTACCAGCCAGTCTTGATAGCGACGGTAGGTCGGCTCTAGGCGGTCTGGGTTCGAGGCGGCGACGTGCATCCCTTAGTAGCCATAGGGATGGAGCAGCACTTGCTGTTGCATGGATACAAAGAAGATGCGCGCGGGGGGACTGGTGCTTCGTAGCGTCTCTTCGGTGTCGGCGTGGTGTTGGACGGCAGCCCATAACGCTCCGTCTATATCGACGTGAGCGATGCGCATTAGGGACGCATGGTCGGTGCCGGGATCGTTGCTTGTGATACGGCGACTGGTTGTGCTGGCGTACCGGTGGTCGGCAGACCGTACTGGCCGAGCGCGCTGTTCAGATGTCGTACCCTCTCTTCGGCGACAACGCTCGACTCGGTATGCAGCGTTGTGGTGAGGCAGACATCGGAAGCATCTTCCAAGGTCTGCTTCACGAGCTTGGATGCGCGGCGCCAAGCACTCAAAACTTCGTCGAGCGGATGCTCTCCCACTCTAAGCTGAAACTTGAGGCGGCCCGATCCGTCGCCAAACAGGTCCCGCGTGAACCAGTCGTCTCCGAATAGGGCAGAGATTTGCGCGAGATCTGGCGAGTTGTTCCCCGGCACCGGCTTTACTCCGCGGCTCTGCGTGCGAGGAGTGCGGTGCAGTCGTCTTCGGGCGGGGCGCCTTCGCGGCGGTCGTGGGCGGATTGCATGAGGGCGGCGAGGGCGGCGTCGATGCCGTCTTGTCCAGGGGAGGCGCTGGCCATCCAGTTGGGGGTGGAGGCGGCGAGTGCGTCGATGCCGAGCATCTTGCCGTCGGCGTCGCGTCCTTCGGTGATGCCGTCGGAGTAGAGGAGGATGGCGGCGCCGGGGCCGAGGGCGAGGGACTGGGTTTGGGGTTCGTCGTAGGGTTGGACCCCGAGCGGGGTTTGGATGCCGGCGTCGATGGGTGCGGCCGAGCCGTCGGGCTTGACCAGCAGGGGCGGGGGGTGTCCGGCGTTGAAGACTTCGACTTGTCCGGAGGCGGGGTCGACGGCGGCGGCGACGAGGGTGGCGAAGCCGCCTTCGGGCAGGTGTTCGACGAGGTAGGCGTTGAGGGTTTGGCCGACGGAGGCGATGTCGAGTCCGGCGTTGACGCAGGCGCGGAGCATGCCGTGCAGGCTGGCGCAGACGAGGGCGGCTTGGATGCCTTTGCCGCAGACGTCGGCGAGGGCGAGGCAGGTGCTCCCGTCGGGCATGGGGACGACGTCGACGTAGTCGCCGCCGACCTCGTGGCAGGGTTCGAAGCCGATGGCGACTTCGAGGCCGGCGTGGGTTTGGCTTTGGGGGACCAGTGCGTGCTGGATTTCGCGGGCGCGTTGGAGGTCGCGTTGGACGGCGGCCTCGCGTTCGGCGCGGACGCGGGCTTCGGCGGCGCGGTCGGCGGCTTCGAACTGTTGCGTGGCGATGGAGATGAGGGCGAGCCACTGGGCCGTGCCGTAGCCGGCGGGCATGAGCAGGTAGAGGATGTCCATCGACTCGGCGTCGGTGCGGAGTGGCCCGGCCATGGCGACGACGGAGGCTTCGTCGGGGGACATGGAGAGCTGTGCGTCGTCGTCGGCCGAGGCGTCGCGGTTGGAGGCGAGGACGGGGAGCTTGCGCTCTCGCACGCACTTGAGGAGGGTGCGGGAGACGTACTCGGCCGTGGAGGCGTCGGCGGCGGGGGCGATGGCCTGGCTGAGCAGGCGGGGCTTCTTTTCCCAGTTGGGGCCGTCGAGCCGGAGGACGGTGGCGGCGAGGGCGGGGACGACGGGGCCGGCGAGTTGTCGGCAGAGCAGGGCGAGGCGCTGGTTCCGCTGGTCGAGGTCGGCGAGTCCTTCGGCGAGGCTCATGGCCTTGCGGATCTGTTCGGTGGTGAGGGAGACGGCGGCGGCGGCCTCGGCGTCGAGGGGGGAGAGCTCGGCGCCGGGGTCTTCGACGGACTTCACGGCGGGGAGGTCTTCGGGGATGAACGACTCTTCGGCGTCATCGGAGTCGGGCGGCGGGGGCGCGAGGGGTTGGCGCGGTTCGGGGCGCCGGAGGGGGAGGCGGGGGCGTCGGCGCGGGTGGCGCGGCGGCGACGGGGACGGGCTCGGGTTCGGGCGGGGCCTGGGAAGGCTCGGCCGGCACGAGCGGGGGTGAGGAGACGGGGGGCTCGTCGGACGGCGGCGTCTCGGCGGATGCGGGCGCGGCCGGGGTTTCGACGGGCAGGGCTTCGGGGATGGAGTCTTCTGCGGGGGCTTCGGCGGGAGGCTCGGGGAGCGGCTCGGGCTTGGGTTCGGCGGCGGGTTCCGGGGCGGGTTCGGGCGTGGGCTCTGGCGCAGGTGGCGCTGCGGCCGGTGCGGCCGGTGCGGCGGGGGGCGGATCGATGGCGACGGCCTGGGCGGTGACGATGGGGGTCGAGGCGTCGGGCGCCATGGTGGGTTCGACGGGCGGGCCGGACCACTGGAGCTTGAAGACGCCGAGGGTGAGGACGTCTCCGGGGCGGAGGCGGTAGGGGGCGTGGGGGGTGAGGTCTTCGCCGTTGAGCTTGGTGCCGTTGGACGACTCGAGGTCGGTGATGAGGGTGTCGCCGGTGGGGTCTTGGATGAGCTTGGCGTGCTGGCGTGAGACGGAGCTGTGCTGGAGCACGAGCTGGCAGCCTTGTTGGCGGCCGATCATCCAGGGGGCGCCTTCGACCTGGACGGTGCGTTTGGCGTCGGCGGGTTCGACGATCTCGAGGGTGCGTTGCGTGGTCATCGCCGGTCTCGCTGGGTCGGGCCCTTGGGGGTTGGGCCGGGGTTGTTTGCGCTTGGGCTTGCGGGGACGAGGTTTGAAGCAATGTATCGCGGGCACGCGGGGTCATCGCGGCGGGCGGGTGGGCGTTGCGGGCGGGGGCGTGTCTAGATGGGTTCGGGTTCGCCGGCGAGGACGAGGCCGGCCTGGACGGGCCCGGCTTCGGGGGGCAGGTCGTCGTAGCCGACGACCCAGGCTTCGGGCAGGTAGGGGCCGAGCAGGTTCGCGAGGGGTAGGCGCAGGGCCGGGCGGCTGAGGGCGACGACGGCCGGTCGGTCGACGTCGCCCTCAGCCGCCCGGCCCTGCGCCTACCCCTCGCGAACCTGCTCGGCCCCTACCTGCCCGAAGCCTGGGTCGTCGGCTACGACGACCTG
>JBCCXV010000278.1:0-3782 GCA_039191195.1 Planctomycetota bacterium | reverse complement strand
GCCCAGCCGGCCCGGGTGCAGGCCGCGGCGGAGGCGGCGCTGGCGCAGCTCGAGTCGCGGATGCCCGGCGACGACCTGGCGGTGATCCTCGCGGCGATCGCCGACGTGAAGGCCGCGCTGCCGCCGGACTTGTCTGAGCCGTTGCAGGCCGCGGTGACCCGGCTATCACGCATCGAAGCGCAGACGCGCGCCGCCGCCGCCCTGCACCAAGCCGTGGTCGAACTCGCCAGCGCCGGCGATGGCCCGGCGCTCGCCCGGCTCGACGACCTGGAGGCCGGCCTGCTGTCGCTGCCGGACAACGCGCCGGCGCCGACCTCGGCGATGGCCGACCTAGCCCGTCAACTCGACGACGCCCTGGGGCACGACCACGTCGTGACGGCGTTGCGGGAGCTCGAATCCCGGCTGACCAAGCTCCGACGGGACGCCGACATGCCCGGCGCCGACGCGAAGCGCCTCGCCCAGTTGCAATCCGTTGTGGAGCAGCAACGGGTGGTGGCCGCCGAACTCGTCGAACTACGTGGCGCGGTGACGGCGAACGAAGCGGCGACGCGCGACCAAGCCCTCGAGGTGCTCCACGCGTTGCAGCGGGCCTCGGCCAGTTCCACGCGGGAAACGCTCGAAGCGCAGCTGGACGATCTGCGCAGCCGTGTGGCCTCACGCGAAGAGATCCGCTCGATCGTCGACCAGGCGCTCGTGGCGCGCGACCTGCGGGGCGAGCGGGCGATGGCGATGTCGGTCGAACTCGGTCCGAGCGGCGCCCGGGACGACGCGGGCGAAGCGCCGCGTGAACCGGCGACGGTGGTGTCGGCCACGCGGCGGCCGACCTCCCCCGGCGGGGGCGGCGTCGAAACCGGACTCACCCCGTTACAGCGTGCGTATTGGCGTGCGTTCGAGTCGGGCCGGACGATCACGTACGCCGACCCGCGTTCCAAGCGTGGCGCCGCCGAGCGGGTGCTCGACCCGGGCGCCGCGCGCGAGGCGGGGCACCAGACTTGGCGCCAGTGGTACGCCGCCGACCTCGAGGCCGAGCGTCAGGCGTTGCGCGAGCTTGCGCAGCGGCAGCGTGACCGAGACGCCTCGGCCGGCAACCACCTCATCGGGCTGCCCGAAGTCCGCCCGACGCCGCGCCGCTAGGTTCGTCGCTTCACCCGACCGCGAGACGTGTTTTGATCCCGGGCTTGATCATCGCCGGCATCATCCTAGGGGTGATCGCGCTGTGCGTGGTTCTCTACAAGATCACTAAGCACGTCGAGCGCAAGCGTACCGAGGCCATGCGGTTTGTGGCGGGCGACCTGGGCTATGGGTTCGACGAGGAGGCCGAGGCCGCGGCGCCGTGGCGTGAGGCCGGCTTTGCGCTGTTCGAGCCGGGGCACGGCAAGGACGCCAGCAACGCGATGGCGGGCGACGCCGGCGACGTCGAGCTGGTCGCATTCGACTACCGGTACAGCACGGGCTCGGGCGACAGCACGACGCACCACGTGCTGGCCGTGGCGGCGTTGCGGGTTCCCGGGGCGACGCTGCCGCCGTTCCACCTGCGGGCCGAGGGGTTCGGGCAACGGCTGATCGCGGCCCTAGGCGGGCAGGACATCGACTTCGACACGCAGCCCGCGTTCTCCAAGGGGTACCGCCTCACGAGCAAGCAGGAAGAGGCCACCCGCGCCTTCTTCGACGACGCGCTGCTGACGTTCTTCGCGACCCGGCACGACCCGAAGCTGACCGTCGAGACCCAAGGCGATCGCCTCATCGTCTACACGGCCCAGCGCCATCGGCGGAAGCCCGAGTCGTACCCGCAGCTGATCGACGACGCGCTGGCCGTGGTGCTGGAGTTCACCGGGCGGGCGGGGCGTGCGGCCGTCTAAAGCTTGATCCGCATCACGACCTCGTCGTCATCCATTTCGCCTGTCGGCGTGAAGCCCAATCGCTCGTAGAAGGGCGCGGGGTTCCCTTGCTTCGGGACATAGCTCAGGGTGAAGTGCTCCACCCCGGGTAGGGAACGCACGTACTCCATCGCGAGCCGCACCGCCGCGCTTCCGTAGCCCTTGCCCTGCTCACCTGCATCGATCATGAGCCGCCACAGCGAGTACTCGGGCTTCCCACCGACCGATTCGGGGTGGCCATCGGGCGTGATCCAGAGCATCAGAAAGCCCACCGGCCGGTCGCCGGCGTAGATGGCTCGCGGCCAGGCCAGGTCGCCATACACGTAGGCCTGGGCGAGCGAGTCGGCGTTGCTGGCCACGAATGGCTTCTGCTCCGTCGAAACCTTCAGTCGCATCACCGCGAGGTGGTTTTCGACCGTGATCGGCCGGAGCGTGACCGCCCCGGCGTTCACCCACACCTCCGGCGACGCATAACCACGAGGCCGAGTGTCAGCACGGTGAGCGTCGCCGGTTCGGGCACGTCGGTCGCGATGATGTTGTCGATACCGAGTTGCTGACCGCCGATCTGGATCGATTGAATGTCGCCGGTGAAGACCAAGGTGCCGTTGAAGTAGCCAAACGAGTCGCCCGGTGTATCACGCGGCAACACATGAATGACTACACCAGCTAGTGAGTCTGGAAGCTCCGGGAAGTCCGGGCGAGGGAAGTTGGTAGGGCTGAATTCCGTCCGGACAACTTCGCCGTTCACACCAATATTCTCGATCCCGCCCGTATCCTCGAAGTCAATCGAAACACGACGGGTTGAGAACGGTAGCGCACTAAAATCCAAACCCATCAGGACGTTGCCGAAACTCACCGGCGTAGTGTCAAAGAACTGACTTGCAAATCCCCCGATCTCAAAGTTGCGAAAGCTGGTCGAGTTAGCTTCGTTCAAGAAGGTATCGACCGACACCACAATCCCGCTTTCGGTGAAGACCGCATCGCCAGGATTCTGGCCGAACGAAACGCCGAACATCGTGCCCGGCGCCACGGTCTCGAACGTGACCGCGGCCTGCTGCCCGGCGGCCCATGCCGACCCCGTCCCGAAAACGCCAGCCAGCACGGCAATAAGCCACGCCTTCCTTATCAACGAACTTGGCATCGGTCTTTGCTCCGCGGACTCACTTGCCCGGAGAACGCTAACACGATCGAAACAAAAGTCGGCCGGCAACCCCGCCTCATGAGCAAGATGGGGTTTATCAAGATTGTTTTCACGCGGGCTTAGAGACGCGGGTCTACCGCTTGGCGTACACCCAGTCGCCCGGGTCGTAGCTGCGGAGGTCGGGCCACAGTGATTCGTCTTCGACGCGGGTGTAGCCCAGGCGCTGGGCGAGGCGGATCGACCGCTGGTTGGTCGGCAGGATGGTCGCCCAGTACGACGCGATCGGCGATTGCTCGGCGAGCCAGGCGTGGTACCAGGTCATGGCTTCGTGGGCGTAGCCGTAGCCCCAGGACGTGACGCCAAACAGGTACGCAATCTCTGCGGTGTCTCCGATGACGGTGGCCTCGACGACGCCGATGGCTTGGCCGGTGTCGCTCCGGCGGACGCAGCAGTCGCGCCAGGTTTGGTTGGCGATCTCGGGCCGTTGCGGGCCGGCGGCGATCGCGGCGTACTTGCGGGCCAACGCGTCCAAACTGGCCGGCGGGTCCCCCTCGATGTGGGCGTACACCTGTGGGTCGCTGAGCAAAGGAAAAAGCTCCGCCGCATGGTCGCGACGGAGCTTCTCGTAGGTCAGTCTTTCGGATCGGCCGGCGGGTGGATTCGCTTCATCCATGCACGGCGTTCCGAGTTTCCGGGGGTCAGTTCTTCAGCGCCGCTTGGGCCGCGGCGAGGCGTGCGATGGGCACGCGGAACGGCGAGCAGCT
>JBCCXV010000277.1:0-3792 GCA_039191195.1 Planctomycetota bacterium | reverse complement strand
GCGGGTTGGAAGAAGAACTTGACGGGTTGGGGGAGTTGGTCGCGGCGCGCGGCGAGGACGCGCATGGCGCCGACGAGGGCGGCGGTGTGGCCGTCGTGCCCGCAGGCGTGCATGACGCCGGGGTGGGTGGAGGCGTAGGGGGCGCCGGTGGCCTCTTCGATGGGCAGGGCGTCCATGTCGGCGCGGAGGAGTACGGCCGGGGCGTCGGCGTGACGGTCGGTTCGTAGCCAGGCGACGACGCCGGTGTCGGCGAGGCCGGCTTGGAAGGGAACGGCGGCGTCGGTGAGGGCTTGCTGGACCTTCTCGGAGGCGTAGGTCTCTTCGTAAGCGAGCTGGGGGTGGGCGTGGAGGTCGTGGCGGAGTTGGCGGGCCTGGGGCTCGACGTCTTGGATGAGGCGGTCGATCGCGGCGGGCAGGTCGGCGCCGGGGGCGTCGGGGTGGGCCGGGGTCGACATTCCGGGGGCGGTGGTCGGCGGAGGCATCGCTAAGAGGGTACGTCGCCCGTTTCGCGGCCCGCCTTGGGGCTGGCGTGTGCGGCCGATAACCGGGCAAGGGGAGGCTAGGCGGGCCGGGATGAGCGCTTTGATGGCGGCCTCGGGGAGACCGGGGCGGGATTGGGTCAAGCCGTCGCAGCCCCCCTGCCGATGAGTCTCCCATGGTGAATTCCGTCGCCAGCGCGGCCAGTTCTCTCACGCAGGCCCAAGTCGGGTCGCAGGTGAGCACGACGGTTGCGCGCAAGGCGCTGGACATCGCCGAGCGTCAGGGGGCGGCGGCGGTGTCGCTGATCGAAGATGCGGCGGTGACGCAGAAGGCGATGGTGGCGAAGGGGTCGCTGGAGCCCTTCAAGGGCCAACTGCTCGATGTGACGGCGTGACCAGTTTTGCGGTTGGCATGCGTCCCGCGGGCGCGGGATGGCCTGAGAGAGACCCGTGAAGCGCCGCGAGGCGGATTCGGCGGGCTGTAGCAAGCCTCCGAAGCATCGCGTAATTCACTTCTTATCACATCCTTACGAATAATTTGTGCAGGGCAACCTGCTCAATTTGTTCGCGTTTCGGTTGTAGGAAACGGTTGTCGAGCGACTTATGCTTGGAGGGCCCGATGCGTTTCGGGCCCGTTGCTCGTGGCCGCGGGTAGGCCTTTATGGCGTCCCCAAGGCGGCCGCACTCGGTTCAGGCGAGACTCCCAGGATGCATGGAAAGCGAACGACACGCGGGGCGCTCCTCGCGTTGGGCACGGCGTTGGTTGGCGGCGGCTCGTCGCCGGTGGCGCAGGGCCTTGTGATCCGCGACGACGTGGCGGATCAGGTGTACATCGACGCGGCGCTCGAGACGGAGTTCGACTCGGTCGGGCGGATCTTCACCAACGCCGGCCAGTGCACGGCGACGCTGATTGCGCCGGACATCATTCTGACGGCGGCGCACTGCTTTGGGGCGACGACGCTGACGCCGACGGCCAACACGTTCCAGCTGCAAGTCGCCGACCCGGAGAACCCGGGCCAGAGCGTGACGGCGAGCGTCAGCCTGGCGGGCTCGACGGTGGACATCCACCCGGGTTGGACGGGCGACTTCAACACGGGCGTCGACTTAGCGCTGGTGTATCTGGCCTCGCCGATCACCGAGGTGGCGCCGAATCAGATCAGCTTCGCCACGCCGGAGGAGGTCGAGACGCAGACGGGCACGGCCGTGGGGATGGGGCGTACCGGAGACGGGGTGACGGGCGCGGTGGCGGGGACCGAGGGCACCAAGCGGGCGGGCGAGAACCGGATCGACAGCTATCAAACCCTCGCCGGGAGCAGCGTCGAATACTTCCTGGCCGACTTTGATGAGCCGCGCGTGATCTTCAACCAGGCGCTGCCGACGGAGTTCGCGGTGGCGAACGGCGACTCGGGCGGTCCGCTGCTGGTGGCCGACGCGGTCACGGGCGAGAACCGGATCACGGCGGTGGGCTCGTTCATCTCCGGGAGCGATGGCGCGGCCGACAGCGACTACGGCGACACGTCCGGCTGGACCGCGCTGTACGCGGGCTTCGACTGGCTGTTCCCGCGGCTGGCGGACCAGTCGCAGGGTGTGTTCTTCGGCGACGCGACGTTCGACGGCGTGGTGGACCTGCTCGACTTCGATGTGCTTTCGCAGAGCTTCGGGCTGGCGGGCGCAACGTGGTCGGACGGCGACTTCAACGGCGACGGCGTGGTGGACCTGATCGACTTCGACGTGCTGGCGCAGAACTTTGGCGCTTCGTACGCGGCCGGGGCGCCGGCGGCGACCCCGGAGCCGGGGTCGGCGATCGCGTTGGCGGCGCTCTTGCCGGCGGTGCTTCGTCGGCGTCGGTCGGAGCGTGGCTCAGCCTGAGGCGGCGGAAGCGCCGCGGTATTCGCCGGACTTGACGCGGGCGACCCACTGCGGGTTGGCGCGGTACCAGTCGACGGTGTCTTGGAGCGCTTGGGGCCAGGCGGAGCGCGTGGGCTGCCAGCCGAGCTCGTCGCGGGTTTTCGTGGCGTCGATGGCGTATCGGCGGTCGTGACCGAGGCGATCGGTGACGGGCTCGATGAAGGATTCGTCCTTGCCCGTGGCCTGGAGGATCATGCGGGTGAGTTCGAGGTTGGAGCGTTCGTTGTTGCCGCCGATGCAGTAGCGCTCGCCGGGCTTGCCGCGGTCGAGGGCGGCGAGGACGGCCTCGCAGTGGTCGACGACGTGGAGCCAGTCGCGGACGTTCTTGCCGTCGCCGTAGAGCGGGACCTTCTTGCCCTCGATGAGGTTGCACACGAACAGCGGGATGACTTTTTCGGGGAACTGGTAGGGCCCGAAGTTGTTGGAGCAGTTGGTGACGCGGATGTCGAGGCCGAAGGTGTGGTGGTAGGCCAGGGCCAAGAGGTCGCTCGCGGCCTTGCTGGCGGAGTAGGGCGACGACGGCGCCATGGGCATGGCTTCGTGGAACTTGACCTCGGGCTGGTCGAGCGGGAGGTCGCCGAAGACCTCGTCGGTGCTGACATGGACGAAGGGCTTTTGGCCATTGGGGTCGACGGTGCGGAGCGCGTCGAGCAGGGTTTGGGTGCCCAGGACGTTGGTGCGGACGAAAGGCCTGGCGTCTTGGATCGAGCGGTCGACGTGCGACTCGGCGGCCATGTGGATGACGGCGTCGGCGGCGTCGACCAGGGGCGTGACGAGCTCGAGGTCGCAGATGTCACCGTGGACAAAGGTGTAGCGGTCGTCGGCTTCGACGTCGGCGAGGTTGTCGGGGTTGCCGGAGTAGGTGAGGGCGTCGAGGTTGGTGACGCGGTCGCCCGGTCGGGAGTCGAGCACGAGGCGGACGAAGTTGGAGCCGATGAATCCGCAGCCGCCGGTGAGGAGGATGTGCATGGTCGCCGGTTCCTTGCGAGGGTTGCGGGCAGCTTAACGGGGCGCAAGAAGGCGAACCCGCCCGCGAAGGATCGGCTTATTCGGGCGTGGCCTTCAGAACCTCGCTCAGGGCGTCGCGCCAGTCGGCGATGGGGCCGATGCGCGACTTGGATTCCGAGAGGTCGAGCACGCTGTAGGCCGGGCGCTTGGCCGGGCGCGTGAAGTCGGCGGTCGTGCAGGGATTCACGGTGCAGGCGTGACCGAGCTCGTCGGCGACGGCTTGGGCGAGGTCACGCCAGGTGCACTGGCCGTTGTCGGACAGGTGGGCGTGGCCCACGGCGTCGGCCTCGATCAGGCCAAGCTCACCGCCGACAAGCCCGAGCTTAAGGTCGTGGACGACCAACAAGGCCGGCCGACCAGCGCCCTGGGCCTTGCCGAGAACTCACTCGGCCTGATC
>JBCCXV010000276.1:0-3792 GCA_039191195.1 Planctomycetota bacterium | reverse complement strand
CGCCAAGGAGGGTCGAACGGGTGCGAGTGGTCATGATTGACTCCTTACCGGTGGTGACGTCCGTTGGGGGCCGCCGGTCATCCACGCGACGCCGGTCAAAAGGCCAGGACAAACCCAAGGTGGGTCGGCAGGCTCGTTGGGGCCGGGCCAGGACATCGGTTGGTCCGGAACCCCACATTCCTGCGTACCCAATAGCGGTTCCGTGCAGTTGTCGTCAAGTCGCCGCGCCGAGCCGCAGCTTTTATCCACCAAAGGGCTCAAGTCGCCCGATCGAAGGCCGATGCGCTTTATCGGACGCGAGGGTCGCCGTACGCGCGGCTAAAACGTCCGAAACGGTCAGGAAAGTCGTCCGGCGCGGCCGACACGCGGCCCCAAGGGCCGTGGTCTTCTACAACGATGCGCGACGCTCTACGCGGGCGATAACCCGCGATACAGGTCTTGCACGCGCTGCGATTGTGTCCGGCGCACCGTCTCCAGCGTCAACCGCGGCACGCGCACGAGCGGCCGGTCGTCCGGCACCGTCTTGCAGTGCTCTTGGATCACGGCGTACAGGAACTTGAACGCGTCCCGCGGCTGGTGCATCTGGTCGAGCGCATCGATGAGCGTTTCGCGCGTCACGTCGGGTGCAAACAAGTCGGCCAACGTTGCGGGGCCTCCGCCCCCAGAAGCACCCGCGTAAGCCGGCCCGGAAGAAGCCGCCGCGGCGCCGTCTAGGTTTGGGTCGGCTTCGTCCACGGGTCGCGGCTCGAGCGCCTTGGCGTTGCGCGCCGCGTCGGCGGTCCAGCACGCCTTGAGCCGGAGGTTGCACAGGTCGTACAGCGTCGCGCCCGACCACGCCAAGCGTTCGACGAGGTTTTGCTTGTCCAGCCGTGCCTCTTGGAAGAACGCCGGGCCTTCTTTCCGCAGCGCGTAACCCAATTCGATCGGCAGCAGCAGTTTGAGCCCGATGCGCTCCTGCTTGAGGAACTTGTTGTCGAACATCGGCCACACGACGGCCTTCATGCGTTCGGCGTCGCCCTGCACGGCCGTGGGCTCGTCGATCCGGTCGATGAAGACGATCATCCCGGCCACGCCGAGCTCGGCCAGCAGGTCGGTGAGCTTGCGCGTGAACTGGTACCGGCTGTCGGTGAGCCCCGCGCCGGCCGCCGAGGGCTCGGGCAACGGCTGGCCCGACACCGCCGAGGGCCGCAGCGATCCGAACATGCCGCGCAGCTCGGCGGCCTCGCGCCGCACCGCCGGCATGTCCTTGGTCGCTTTGCGCACCTTGGCCCAGATCGAAAGCCATCGCCACGACCAGTAGCCCCACGCGCCCACGGCGCCGAGGATGAGCAAGCCGGTCAAGGGGAAGGCCCAGATCGGCCCGTCGCCCCCCTTGACGACCCAGTACCAGCCCGCCGCCAGCAGCGCCAACACCGTGTTTACGATGGCCTTGACCTTGATGTTGTCCATGGTCGCCAGCGTCCCGCCGCGGAGCGCCTTGCGCAGCCGCGCGAAGCGTTGGGGCGCCGAGCCCGTGCGGGGTTCGTCGTAGAGGGCCGCGAGCACGAGCAGGTCTTCCCGCCGACGCTTGGGCGCCTTGCGGAGCTTCTTCTTGGCGCCCGCGGGCAATGCGCCGGCGGCGTCGTCTTCGAGCAGCGCGTCGACCACGCACGACACGGCCCGGCTGAGGATCGCGTCTTGGTGGTCGGCCAGGCGCAGGCCCTGCAGCATCTGGCCGACGTCCTGCCGACGGCTCTGCACCAGCCGGTCGAGCACCGGGTTCAGGTCGTCGTACGCCACCGCGAGCACCGGCTTGTCGGGGTGGTCGCGGTTGTGGCGGTCGATCGCCATGCCCATGAGCAGCCGGATCGCCGTCTTGCCCGTGCCCTTCTCGCCGAATACCACGGCGGTGGAGGGGGTGTCGATCTTGCCCATGATCTTGGGGAAGTCGGGGTGGGCCGGGAGCTCGTCGGCCAGCCGTTCGAAGACCGGGTCGAGCCGGGCCTCTTCGGCGGAGAAGGGGTTCTCGACGACCCCGTGGTGCGCAAAGAAACGGTCGACCTGCATGGGCGTCTCGGCGGTAGGAAAAGGGGCCGCAGGGCCGAGGCGCTCCGCCGGCCGTCAACCCGCGGCGGTTCTCGGACCCTCATAGACTAGCGTCGCGGCGAAGCGACCTCCGCCCGCGCACCCGCCCGGCGACGCCCGTGTTTGGACCCGCATGACCGCACGCCTTGAACCCGCGCCCGACGCCTTCCGCAAGCTCGCCGCCCAGACGCCCGCGCCCGGCGCCGTGCGGCGCGTGCCGGTGTTCCGGCGCCTCTTCGCCGACGCGCTCACCCCGGTGCTCGCGTATCGACGGCTGGTCCGCCCCGACCAGCGCGACGCCCCGAGCTTCTTGTTCGAGTCCGTGATCGATGGCGAGCGCGCCGCGCGCTACAGCTTCGTCGGCGCCCGGCCCGTGGCCGAGGTTTGGGCCACCCGCAACCAGGTCCACTATCAAGACCACGCCCGCCCCGACCGCTCTTACAACGCCGAGCGCGAAGACCCCTTAAGCGAGATGCGCAAGCTCTCCGAGGGCTGGTCGTGCGCGACGGTGCCCGGGCTGCCGGGGTTCACCGGCGGGTGGGTCGGCTACGCCGGCTACGACACGGTGCGTTACCTCGAGCCCGACAAGCTCCAGTCGCCCCCGCCCGACGACCGCGACCTGCCCGACCTGCACTTCCAGCTCTACCGCGACCTGGTGGTGTTCGACCACGCCCAGAAGACGGTGCTGGTGGTCAGCCACGCCGAGGTCGACGCCCTGCGCGACGCCGACGCCGCCTTCGCCGAGGCCGCCGAGCGCGTGCAGTCTCTGTGCGACTTGCTCTTCGACGCCGAGGGCTGGCCGCCCCAGCACGCCCCGGCCGACCACGTCGACCTGTCGACCCCGCCGCCCGCGCTGCCGACCAGCAACCTGGGGCAGGGGGGCTACGCCCAGGCCGTCGAGGTGTGCAAGAAATACATCGCCGCCGGCGACGCCTTCCAGATCGTGCCCAGCCAGCGGTTCGACCTGCCCACGCAAGCCGACCCGTTCGACGTGTACCGGGCTTTGCGGGTGGTCAACCCCTCGCCCTATATGTTCTATTTGCAGGCCAAGGGGTCGATCCTGGTGGGGTCGAGCCCCGAGGTGCTCTGCCGGGTGATCGACGGCGAAGCCACCAGCCGGCCGTTGGCCGGCACGCGCATGCGCGGCGCGACCGCGAGCGAAGACAAGTCGCTCGAAGACGAACTGCGGAGCAGCGACAAGGACCGATCCGAGCACGTGATGCTCGTCGACCTGCACCGCAACGACATCGGGCGTGTCGCCAAGCCCGGCACGGTCCGCCTGACCGAGGTGCTGACCGTCGAGCGTTACAGCCACGTGATGCACCTCTCCAGCGAAGTGCGCGGCCTGCTCGCCGACGGCTGGGACGCGTGGGACGCGCTGCGCGTCTCGCTGCCGGTCGGCACGGTGAGCGGCGCCCCCAAGGTGCGGGCCATGCAGATCATCGACGAGCTGGAAGCCGCTCGCCGCGGCCCGTATGGCGGCGCCGTGGGCTACGCCGACTTCCACGGCAACCTCGACGTCTGCATCGCGTTGCGCACCATCGTGTTCCGCAGTGGGCAGGACGCCGGCGAACCCGCACAAGGCAAGCCTTGGGTCGCGCACCTCCAGGCCGGCGGCGGCATCGTGGCCGACTCCGACCCCCAGGAAGAGCACCAAGAGACGGTCAACAAGGCCGCGGCGCTCGCCAAGGCCGTCGCCCTCGCCGAGCAGGCGTTCGCGTGACGCTG
>JBCCXV010000275.1:0-3818 GCA_039191195.1 Planctomycetota bacterium | reverse complement strand
CCGCAGCGATCGGCGGACGTTGTCCAGCCGGCCCGCCTGGGCGTCGACCGTCCGCACCTCGGTCAGCTCGCCCACCAGCACCGCCAAGTCCGGGGCCGTGTCGTCCGCCAGCTCCAGCGTCGCCGACTGCGCCTGGTACCGACGCGGCACCGCCCCGCGCGCCCGGCGGACCAGCTTCACCGGCTCCTCCCCCTCGGCGCGCAGCGTCAGCGTCGTCCCGTCGCGCTCGACGATCGGGGCGCTCAGCCGGTACTCCTCGCCGTCGATCGGCCCGATGAACGCCACGCCGCGATCGCCCGGCAACCCCTTGCGCATCCGCTCCCACAGCCGGCGCTCGACCACCTCGCGCACGACCCCGTCGCGGAACCGAGCCACCGCTTCAAACCGCTCGGGATGATCGCGCAGCTCGCGAAGCTCGGGCATCGAGAGGAACTTGGGCTTGTCGCGCAGCAAGCCCGGGATGCGGATCAACGGCACGGGGTAGCGGTCCTGACGGACGAGCTGGCCCTGCAACGGATCGAGATAGACGACGTCCTGCAGATTCATCTGCACGCCCGACCCGCCGGGCAGGTCGTACACCAGCGCATCGGCGCGGCGGGCGGTGGCGGTCGACGTCGGCTTGCCATCCGCGCCGAGCCGGTTGACCGTCACGCCCTCGAGCATGATGTGCTGCCTCGGCTCGCCGACCGCGGCGGGCAACGCCTCGACGTCGCCAAACCCGGCCCGGTCGGCGTGGATCACCGCCTCGCCGAGGCTGAACGCCTGGTCCTCGTTGAGCCGGCCGACCAGCATGGTCATCACGTCGGCCTCGATGGTCCGGGCCGCGCCGCGGTAGAAGCCGGGGATGACGTAGTTGGACATGAAGAACAGCCCCATCGTCAGCGCCAGCCCGATCGCGGCAACGGGGAAGAGGATCGAGCGGTAGCTGATCCCCGAGGCGGCGCAGGCCTGCACCTCGTTGTCCGAGGCCAGCCGGATGAACAGCAGCGTCGCCGCGAACGCCCCGGAGAAGGGCAGCGCGAACGTCAGCATCGTCGGGGCCGTGTACCCGATGAACTTGACCATCGCCCACGGGCTCAGCAGCCCGTCGGACAGCGGCTTGATCGTCGCGGCGAAGCTGATGACCAGCACCAGCACCGTCGTCGACAACGCCAGCAGCTTGAACAGCTCCCAGGCGATGTAGCGGTAGAGCGTCAGGGGCACGGGGAGAGTTTAGTGATGCAGGGTGTAGCCGGCGGCCCGCAGGGCCCCGGGCGATCCACGGGAGGGGTCCACAGATTTCGCAGATGACACAGATTTTGACAACTGCAAGTAACCTGAAACCTATGCCTAGCCGGGGCCGGATTACCGACGCACATGCGACCGAAGGGGGGCTCGTGGTACAGCTTGAAGGCTATGACTACGGCGGCCGCAAGTCTCACATCGCTGTCATGGACGTCATGAAAGACAGCTGGCCATTGTCAGCCATTAGGAACGAGCGGGTTCGTGTCACCACCGATGGACAGAGCATCATCAGCGAGGACTCGGACCAATCGATCTCTATTGAGGATGTTGTCGCCGGTTCGAGCACGATGTACTTCGCTCGCTGGTCAAGCCCGGAAAAGAGAAGCGCGCAGATGTCTGACGCGGTCGGCATATGGCGACATGGTGCGGGGTGGACACTCGTCAGCCCAGAGGGATCAATTCGCCAGCGCGGTGACTGGGGACGTCACGATGACGATGAAGGCATGTGGCGCTGGACACAGTTGGACGACCGCCGGTTTCGCGTCGATCGAGCGGATGTGGCAGAAGCGGATCGCCTAACACACCGCTTTGACTATCAGTTGTCTCGGTACGACGGTCGCATCTTGGAACTGGTTTATCGATCTTGGTTCTTGATTGAGCCTGAAGGCGTCCCAGGAGTCGCGATCTGGATCAGAGACAAAGGCCCGAAGGCTTGGCAGAGCACTCCGGCTGTTTGAAATCTGCGTCATCTGTGAAATCTGTGGACAAATAAGAAATTACGGGCCATGCATGACCACATGCGGCCCGACCGTTGGGATGTCGAACACTTCGGAGACCGTCTGCCAGCCGTGGGATTGGTAGAAGCGTTCGGCGACGGTGCGGGCGTTGCACCACAGGGAGCCGGGCGGGTAGCGGCGGTGGACGTCTTCGAGGAGGGCGGCGCCGATGCCGCGGCCGCGTTGGCCGTCGGCGACGGCCATGCCGCGGAGCTGATAACGACGGTCGCTTCCGGGAGCGGGGGTGGGGTCGGGGGCGGCGTAGATCGAGACGCAGCCGAGGGTGGGGGTGTCGGCAGAGGGGCTGGGGCTGGGGCTTGACTCGTCGGCGTCGAAGGCGGCGAGGTGCAGGGTGTCGGGGTCGGCGTCGCCGGGGAAGCGGGCGGTGTCGGGCGGGAAGCCGGGGCGGAGGATGCGGTGGCGGAGGGGGAGGATGAGGTCGACGGGGACGGGGGCGATCCGCATGCGGGGATGATCGCAGACGCGGCGGCAGCGAGACGCGCGGCGGGGCGTGGTGGCGATGCGGGACAGCCGAGGGTGGTGCGACGAGGGGGCGCCTGTCGGTTGTGGTGGAGATTCAGGCGGGCGGTTGGCAAGGGCCGATAACCCTGTAATCTGCCGAGCGGCCTGCCGCTGGGTGTGTGGTTTGGTCCCGGATCGAAAGGCGAATAGCGATGAGTCAGCCGAGAGACGATCGGCGTGTGGTGATGCGGTATCGGCCGGCGCCGGGCGGCGTGATGGGGTGGGCGACGGCGTGGTTGCGGGACAGGGGGGCGGCGACGGGACAGCGCGTGAGCTCGACGGCGGGGCGGGTGTCGGGGCTGCGCGTGCCGCGGGGCTGGTGGGTCGGGCCGACGGCGGTGGTGGCGGTGGGCGTGGCGGCGTGGGCGGCGTTGGGGCCGGCGTCGGTGGGGTCGCGGTCGACGCTGGGGCCGGTGCCCGCGGAGGGCCGGGGGATCGACCTGTCGACGGGCGTGCCGCCGGCGGTGGCGTTCGGCCGGGACGAGGCGATTGAGGCGAGCGCGGACCCGGGCCCGCTGGTGATCGACCTGCAGACGGCGGCCGCCGAGGAAGCGGCGCGGGAGAGCGCCCGGGCGGGTCGCCCGACACCGATCCTAGAGCCCGCCGAGACGGCCGAACCGGAGCCGGCCAGCGCGGTGGAGGCCCGTGAGGTCTCGGACAAGCCGATCACCACGCCGACCCCGGCGATCGCGACCCCGACGCCCGAGGCCGAGCCGCCCGCCCTTGCCCTGCAACCCGAGCCGACCGAAACGGCGACGCCCGCGCCGACCGAGGTCGCGTTGGCCCTGGCTGCATCGATCGGGCCGACCGCCGCGCCCGAGCTGGCCAGCGCCCCGCGCATCTCGCCGGCCCGTGCCGTCGTGGCGAAGCGGTCCATCCCGCTGGCACAGGCAACGCCGGCCGACGCAGCGCCCGTGGACGCGCCGTCGGCCACGCAGGCCGAACTCGTCGCCCTGGCCACGCCGGTCCCGCCGCCGGCACCGGCCGGGTCGCGGACGCAGCGTGTCGTCTACATGGTCGACCTGTCGGGGTCGCTGGTCGACAGCCTGCCCGAGGCGGTGCGTTGGATCGGCGAGGCGTTGGACGGCCTGGACCAGCCTGCGGTGTTCACGGTGCTGTTCTTCCGGCGTGGCGAGGTGATCGAGGCCCCGCCGTACGGGCTGAAGCCCGCGACGTTCGTGATGAAATGGGAGGCGTACGACTGGATGCGGCCCGAGCAGGGGCACGTCGAGGCCGGCGGCAAGGCGACGCTGTCGGACGCGGTGCTGGCGGCGCTGCGGTACGAGGTCGACCGGG
>JBCCXV010000274.1:0-3827 GCA_039191195.1 Planctomycetota bacterium | reverse complement strand
GCGCAGCTCTACGAAGAGATGAAAGAGCTGTTCCCGGACAACGCCGTCAGCTACTTCGTGTCGTACTACGACTACTACCAGCCCGAGGCGTACATCCCGCAGCGCGACATCTACATCGAGAAAGACTCGTCGCGCAACGACGACCTCGACCGCCTGCGGATGGCCGCGACCACGCACCTGGTTTCAAGGAAAGACGTGATCGTGGTGGCCAGCGTTTCGTGCATCTTCGGCTTGGGTTCGCCGGACGAGTACAAGAAGCACGTGATCGCGCTGCACAAGGGCCAACGGATCAGCCGGCGGGACTTGTTGCGCTCGCTCACGCAGCTCCAGTACGAGCGGAAGACCTACGAGCTGGCGCGGGGCGGGTTCCGGGTGCGCGGGGACGTGATCGAGGTCGTCCCGGCCGGCGAAGAGCAGGCCTACCGCATCGAGATGTTCGGGGACGAGGTCGAATCGTTGGCGATCATCCACCCCACGACCGGCGAGCTGGTGGCCGATGAGACGGCGATCTTCATCTACCCCGCCGTGCAGTACGTGCTTCCGCAGGAGCGCAAAGAGCAGGCGGTCGAGGCGATCAAGGAGGAGCTCGACCTGCGGGTCGCCCAGCTGCGGGGCGAGGGCAAGGTGCTCGAGGCGCAGCGCCTCTTGGCCCGGACGAAGTACGACCTGGAGATGATCCAGGAGGTGGGCTTCTGCTCGGGCATCGAGAACTACAGCCGGCACTTGGATGGTCGGCCCGCGGGGTCGATGCCGTACACGCTGCTGGACTACTTCCCCGATGCGCAGTCTGGGCAGTACCAAGGCGGGTACGTCGACGGCACGCGCAGCGACGCCCCGGAAGTGACAGACCAAGACCGGGTCGCCGGGGGCGAGGATTGGCTGTTCGTCGTCGACGAGAGCCACGTCACGCTCCCGCAGGTCAAGGCGATGTACTTCGGCGACCGTCACCGCAAGCAGACGCTGGTGGATCACGGGTTTCGGCTGCCGTCGGCGCTCGACAACCGGCCGCTGACGTTTGAAGAGGTCGAGAAGAAGTGGGGTCAGGTGCTCTTCGTCTCCGCGACGCCCAGCGACTACGAGCTGGAGAAGACCGGCGGCGAAGTCGTCGAGCAGATCATCCGCCCGACCGGGCTGGTCGACCCCGAGATCGAGGTGCGCCCCGCTTCGGGCCAGGTGGCCGACCTCTTGGAGCGGGTTCGGGCTACGACCGACGCCGGCGAGCGCACGCTGGTCACCACGCTCACCAAACGCTTGGCCGAAGACCTCGCCAGCTACCTGCACGACCAGGGCGTGAAGTGTCGGTACATGCACAGCGAGGTCGAAACGCTCGACCGGGTGACGATCCTGCGCGAGCTGCGCGAGGGCGAGTTCGACGTTCTGGTGGGCGTGAACCTGCTGCGGGAAGGGCTCGACCTGCCGGAGGTGAGCTTCGTGGCGATCATGGACGCCGACAAGACCGGCTTCTTGCGCAGCCCGACGAGCCTGATCCAGCAGATCGGCCGTGCGGCCCGCAACGAGAACGCGAAGGTCGCGCTGTACGCCGACGAGGTCACGCCGGCGATGCAGGCGGCGATGGACGAGACCGAGCGCCGGCGCGCGAAGCAGCTCGCCTACAACGCCGAGCACGGCATCACGCCCAAGACGGTGCGCAAGGCGATCCGCCGGGGCATCGAGCTGGAGATCAAGGCCCGGCAGCGGGTGCAGGAGGCCGCCGGCGCCGACGAGAAGGAGTACGACAAGGGCGAGCTGATCGCGCAGCTCGAAGAGGCGATGTTCGAGGCGGCGCAGAGCCTGGAGTTCGAGAAGGCGGCGCGCTTGCGGGATCAGGTCGCCGAGGTCAAGGCCGCGCCCGACCTGGGCAAGGTACGGCTGGACGGCGTCAAGGCCGGCGGCGACAAGAAGGCCAAGCCCGGGGCGCCCGGCGTGCGGCCCAAGCGCCGGAAGAAAAAGTCGTCCAGCAAGCGGTGATCTGCATCACGGGCGAGACGCCCGTGCCACCACAGACTCAGTCCATCACCGGCGAGCCGCGCGTTTGCTACGCCAGGTGTCGCTTGAAGAAGTCCGCCGCGAGCTCGGGCCAGTGCTTGGCCTGGGGGTGGTCGACGGCCAGGTCGAGGCCGTGCCGGCCTTCTTCGTAGACGTGTAGCTCATACGGCACGCCGGCGTCGGCGCAGGCCATCGCGTAGAGCAGGGCGTTCTGCGAGGGCACGCCGGCGTCCTCGGCGGTGTGCCACAGGAACGCGGGCGGCGACTTGGCGTTCACGTGCAGGTGCGGGCTCATGAGCTTGCGCAGGTCGGGCGGCGCCTCGGGCCCAAGCAGGTTGTCGCGCGAGCCGCTGTGGGTCGGCGGGCCGTGCATGTCGACCACGGGGTAAGCCAGGCCGACGGCGTCGGGCCGCGCATCGTGCTTGGCCGCCAGGTCGTCTTTCGAGGATGGGAACTTGTCGTGGTGCACGGCGAGCGACGCGGCGAGGTGCCCGCCGGCGGAGAAGCCCATCACGCCGACCTTCTTGGGTCCCTTGGCGCGGACCGTGCGGATGGCGCGTTGGGCGTCTTGGATCATGTCGGGGTGCTTGCCGCCGATGGGCGCGACGCGGTAGGTGCAGACGGCGGCGTGGAAGCCGTGCGAGCCGAGCCGGCCGGCGACGCGGAAGGCCTCGCTGGGCGAGACGAAGCCGTAGCCGCCGCCCGGGAAGATGAGGATGGCCGGGCGGGCCGGGTCGTCCTCGTGGTCTTCGTAGGGGTACCAGGCGAGCGACGCGTGGTCGTCGATGCCGGCGTCGGGCCAGAGCGGTTCGATCGAAGACATCGCGGGCATGGGTCAGGTCTCGGCGGGTTCGGAGAGGGCCGCGTCGAACCGTCGCCAGGCCATCCGCCAAATCCACGGCAGGGCGACGGCCCAGGCGACGATGGCGAGCAGCGGCTCCCAGCGCGGGGCTTGCTGGAAGTGCGCCACCCCCGCTCCCAACGCGGCGACGGCGCTGGCCACGGCGCCGGCGGCCAACGGTCCCACGGGCGACGCACCCGAAGGCGCAGCGGGCGGCCCGAGTAATTGCGACAGCACGGCGCCGGCGACGCCCAGTATCGCCGCGAGCACGAGCATCCAAAGGGCCCGGTCCGGGTTGACCAGCGCGGGGCCGGCGATCAGGTCCCACAGGCCGTTGACGACGGTCGACGCCGCGCCCAGCAGCGCGAGCCAGAGCGGCGCGCTGGCGACCAGCAGCGCGGCCCGGCGGGTGTTCGCCGCGTCTTGGGGCGAGGCCCGACGGCGTGCTTCAACGGCTTCGGACAGCACCAGGGCCAGCGCCGCGCCCCAGGCCCAGGCGACGGCCGAGGCGCCGAGCGACCCGGTCCATCGCGTGGCGCCGTAGCTCAAGCCCAGCGCCAGCACGCACGCCCCGGCGGGCCAAGCGACGGCGCGTAGGTCTTCGCGGGTCAGCAGAGAGGAGAGCTTGGGCATGCCCGCATTGTGCGTGTTTCGGCGTTGCGCGTCCACGCGGTCGCCGTCAGGTAGCGATGGGCGCGCAAAAAAAGAGCCCACGTGTGGCGCGACGTGGGCTCCGGGTGGGCGGCCGAAGCCGCCGACATTCAGTGATGGGTTCATCGGTCAAACGGGGTGAGCTTCACGAGTTCTCTTGTGATGCACGGCCGGTAAGACGACGGACAACCTCAGCGTAGCGAGCAATCACCTCGGCGCAAAGCGCTGTGGAAAGTTTTGGGCCCGGCGCTTCGCCGTCCCATTCGCCGGCGTCGCGCATGGCTTGCAGGTGGTCGCGCACGACTTGCTTGTCGAAGGGCCTGCGCTGCGCGGGGTCGTCGGCTTCTTC
>JBCCXV010000273.1:0-3832 GCA_039191195.1 Planctomycetota bacterium | reverse complement strand
GGCGCGCTGTGGCCGCCCGCACGCAGCCGGTGATACAACCACCGGCGGCCCATCGCGCCACCCTCAAAATAGCCGGGCAGCAAGTAGCTGTCGGGACCCGGATCAAACACCCAACGCACCCCGCCCACCTCGTAGATGAAAGAGCCGACGTCCAGGTGCCCGTGCGGCACACCGGTCCGCCCAAGCTTGTAGCCCAGGAACGCGGCCTCCGGGTCGTCCCACGCCGTCCGCATCACCGCCACCCCAACCCCGCGGAAGTACTGCGCCAGCGCCGGCGCATGCTCACGCGCAGGCGGCCAAGCAAAGCGATCATCGCCACGCGGCGCCGGGGTGTACCAAAGCAGGTCGCGCGCATCCGGCCGGGCCGTGGCGCTCGCATACGCCGACCACAACGGCTGGCCGAAACGCCGCGCCAAGTAATGCAGCTGCGGCGCACGCATCTCGAAACGCTCCGACGCGTCGGCGAAGTTGAACACCCCGCCCGTCGGCGTCGTCATCGCCAGCGCAAACGCCCCCGTCTGCGTGAACGCCGGCCAAGACCCCAGCGCCAACTCGTCGCCCACCGACGTCTCCAGGCTGTCCAACACCGGCGCCAGGTAGCGCGTCCCGTAGCTCCAGTACGACGGCCCCTCGGCCCAACCCCCGTCCTGCCCGTACTCCCGGATGTGCGGCCGCAGCGAACGCACCGCCTCGCTCAGGACACGCGACGCCAGCTCCGGCCGGTCGTCCGCCACCGCCAGCGCGCCCAGGATCACCCCGCCGTTGCACACAGCGTTCCAGTTGCTCTCGTAGCGCGACACCCACCAACCCCGCCCGCGACCCGCCGAGTTGTACGCCCGCGCCGCCGGCTCCAGCGTGTTACGGCACACCGCGTCCACCAGGAAACGCCGGCGTTCGTCGCCCAGCCACCCGCCGAGCCAATCGATGCCGATCGCGAACGCATGCGCCATCTCCGCCGCGTCGAGGAAGTGCCCCTCGGCGTTCCAATCCGGGAAGCCCGCCGCCGCTTCGAGCTCGATCCACAAACGCTCCGCGTACGCGCCTTCACCCGTCACCCGATACACCAGCCCCAGCGTGTACGCCCGGAACAGCACCGTCCGGCTCACCGGAAGCAGCCGCACCCCGTCGGGCAGCTCGTGGCGCGCCACCGGGTCGTCGAGCAACCGGTCGGCCTCCCGCCGCACCGCCGCGAACCACCGCCCGGCCAGCGCATCGGTCTCCAGCGTCTGACGCAGCACCGCCAACCGGTCGTGCGTGAGCATCAACCTCGGCGAAGGAGCCAGGTCCAGCGTGCGTAGCTTGCGAGCCGAACGCGCCGCCGCCTCACGCGCCTCGGCGTCCACCCCAATCGCGCCCGCATCCGACGCCGCCTGGCCCAGCGCCACCGGGCCGCCGAGGCCGCAAGCCGCCGCCGACAGAACCAACACACCCAGCCGCAGCCGCGCGGCGCCCCGAATACGATCGCTCAGTACTTGCACGCCACGGCTCCGCCTGGGAGAAAACCCGGGGCGCAGACTGACCACGCCCTCAGGCTTTATCGGCGGAAAGCGCGGCCCTCCACAGCCGCGCCCCACGCCGAATCCCGCACGCAGAGCCCGAGAATCCACGCCTCATACCGCGCCCGACGCGCTCGTGTCGGCGGGCTCGGCATGACCCAGCCACCCACGCCGCGCTCGACCCGTCGACTCCCCACGCAGCAGGTCCGGCTTCTCCGGCGCCACACGCAGGTCGCCCTCCCACACGGCGTCGTCCTCGGCGAACCACGCAAAGCAACGCTCCACCAACGGACCGATCCGCGGCATCTCCAACCCCGTCAGCGACGGCACGAAGAACCGGCCCGTCGGCTCGTTGTTGATCGTGCAGATCGACACGTCCGACCCCACCTCTACCCCCGCGTCGTGGCACGCCCGCACCGCCCCCAGCGCCGCCGGCTGCGTCGTGCACACCACCGCGCTCAGCTTCCGCGCCTCGTCCCGCAGCACGCGACGCATCATCTCGTGCGCCGAGGAAATCGGATCGGCAAACGGCGCCGCCGGCTCGTCCCACAACACGCCCTCGCCCTGCCGGTGATCGACCCACTGCCGCCAGTGCTGGATCCGACGACCGATCTCGTCGTTGTGGCCCTGCGCATTCAGGCAGTCGATCCGACGATGCCCCAATGACCACAGGTGATCCAGCAGCTTCGTGATGTGCGAACGCGCAAACAGCCGGATCGACGGCACGCCCTGATCCGAGAAGTCGCTGTCGAAAAACACCACCTTGTGCTCACCCGTGCGCAGCTCCTTAAGCAACGGCGCCGGCAACGGCTCGGTGCTCGGGATGATCAAAGCGCCGTCCGACCCCTGCAGCGCTTCTTTCACCACCGGGTCGTACCAATGCACATACTCCACCGGCCGAAGCTGCACCCCCTGACGCTCCGCGGCACGCGTGATCTCCAGACGGCAGCGCAACAAATGCGGCGACGGGTACGCCGGCGTCAGAAGCGCCACCTGCGCCACCGCCCCCCCCGCCATCATCCGCGGGTGCACCACCAGCGACCCGTTGGGCTTGCGCGTGAGCACCTGTTTCTCGATGAGCTTCAGCACCGCCTTCCGCGCCGTCATGTAGCTCACGCCCACCTCTTCGGCCAGCTTCCGCTCGCCGGGCAGGCCCTTGAGCATGTAGTCGCCCTCGGCGATGCGACGCTCAACCACGTCCATGACTTCGGTGAAAATCGCTCGCCTAGGCATAGCGTGGCACGGTCCTGAAAACGCGGGCCCCGAGCAGGCGGAGGGCCATCGCGTGCAAGTATGCCATAAATATAGCTTCTTGGCTACAGATTTGAGGCCGTGTGCCCCGGTCCTGCCGAACGGGCAATGAGGGTAACCCAGGTAAGCCGCCCTGCCGCCGGATCCCCGCCGGATCCCCGACGTCCCCCAGCCGAACCACCGCCGCTCGAGAGCACCCCGCCGCCGCCTCACGCGAACGCCAGCACCACCGCCGTCCAGCACGCCACCGCCAAGGCCATCGCCACCGTCGCCGGCACGATCTGCGTCCGCACGTGGTCCATCAGGTCGGCCCCGACCGACATCGAGCTCAGCACCGTCGTGTCCGAAATCGGCGAGCACTGGTCCCCATACAGCGACCCGTTCAGGATCGTCGCGAAGCACACCATCATGTAGACCTCGGGGTTCGCCAGACCCTGCGACTGCGCAATCGTCCACGCCAAAGGAAGCCCCAGCGGGAACGCCACCGCATAGGTGCCCCAACTGGTCCCGGTCGCGAACGAGATGGCCATCGTCAGCCCCACGAGCGCCAACGGCAGCAGCCAATACGGCATCGACTCGCCGAGACGCTCGATCAGGTACGCGTCGGCGCCCGTCTCCTGCGACAAGTCCCCCAGCGTGATCGCCAGCACCAGAATCAGCCCCGCCACGGCCACACTCTTTATCCCCAACGCCACCGCGTCGATCAGCTGCAACAACGTGATCCCGCGCCCCAGCGCGATCGCCGCCGCCAGCAGGAACGCCGCGAAGAACGCCCAGTTCGTGTTCGGCGACCCGTACACCACGAACGTCGCCACCACCGTGACGATCAATACCGCCAACGGCGCCACAAACCCAATCGCCTTGGGCGTGAACCCCTCAGGCACGCGGTCGACCTCCAACTCCTCGGCCTGCAACGGCTTGGCGCCGTCGGCGTCCAATCGCCCGGTCTCGCGCGACCGCGCGATCGCCTTCCGCATCCGCCCGCCCACCAACGGCAGCTTCTCGATGCTCAACAAGAACGTGCTGAGCACCGCGAACAGCGCGTAGAAGCCGAACATCGTCGAGGCGAAGTAAAACGCGATCCT
>JBCCXV010000272.1:0-3868 GCA_039191195.1 Planctomycetota bacterium | reverse complement strand
GCCGCATCGCCGCCCAGCCGTGCGCCAGCTCGTGCAACACGATGCTGATGACCACGGCCAGGCACGCGGACAGGAAGAAGAACCGGTCGGCCGGGTCGTCGGAAAACAGGTTCAGGATGAACGGGCCGCCTTCGCCCACGCGCGCGTCTCCGTAAGAAGTAGGCTGCAAGCGTAGCGGCCCCCAGCAACGACCCCCGGAACAACGCCCGGAATGACCCGCGGAACGCCTCGGTGCCTTCACGTGTTTTCCGGGGGGGCTCGCGGGAGTCTTGCCTCGGCATCCCCGGTTAAGGAGAACCGTTTTGCCCAGCCCTTTGCCCAATGTGTTGTCTCGTCTGGGGCTCGCCCTGCTCGCGGCGGTGCTCGCGGCGCCCGCGTGCCAGCGCACCGTGATCGTCACGGCGCCCGAGCCGGCTTACGCCACCCCGTTGCCGCCCGGCGCCTCGGCGCTGCGGCTGATCACCGACCCCGCGCGCATGCCCGACTGGGTCGCCGTGGCGAATCAGCTGCGCTCGCCCGACGCGATCCAGGCCCTGGCCCGCAGCCGCAGGTGGTACGACGCCCGCTCGGCGCCGACGCACTTCCCGGTCGCCGGCGTGACCCACGCCCGGGCCCGCGACAGCGTGCAGGCCCTGCTCGAAGCCGTCGAACAGCCTTGGACCGACGCCGAACTCGCCCAGCACCTGGCCCAGACCTTCGGCGCCTACGAGTCGGTCGGGTGGGACGGCCGGGGAACCGTGCTCTACACCGGCTACTTCAGCCCCGAGTTCCAGGCCTCGCGCACCCGCGGCGGGCCGTACCAGTACCCCATTTACTCCCGGCCGAGCGACCTCGTGTCCGACGCCGTCACCGGCCAGGTGTTCGGCCAACGCTTATCCGACGGCTCGACACGCCCGTACCCCACCCGGGCCGAGCTGATGTCGTCGGGCGCGTTGGAAGGCCTGGAGCTCGCGTACCTGGACGACCCGCTCGACGCCTACACCGTCGAGGTCAACGGCTCGGCGGCGCTGCGCATGACCGACGGCGCCACGCTCTACGTCGGCCACGCCGGGACCAACGGCCGCGACTACACCAGCATCGGCCAAGAGCTCATCCAGGACGGCGAGCTCGACGCCAACCGGCTGTCGCTCCCGGCCCTGCGCGACTACTTCCAGCGACGCCCCGGCGAGCTGAGCCGCTACACCGCCCGCAACGACCGGTTTGTGTTCTTCACCGAGTACGACGCCGGCGAATGGCCGGCCGGTTCGATGGGCTTCCGCGTCGAGCCGTGGCGGACGTTGGCGACCGACAAGTCGATCTTCCCCCGCGGCGCCGCGGTCGTCGTCGAGGCCCAGCAGCCCGGCTTCGCGCCCCGGCTCATGGTCGACCAAGACACCGGCGGCGCCATCCGCGCCCCGGGACGGGCCGACGTGTACTTCGGCGTCGGCACGCCCGCCGAGGGCCGCGCGGGCAACTTCATCGTCGAAGGACGCATGATCTATCTGCTGCTGGACCGCTGAAGTTTGGCCGGGTTTGTACGGCCAAAATCGCGTAGGCCTCGGCTCACTACACTCCCGGCCATGGAGCGGCTGATCGTCACGCTCGACGGGCCCGCGGGCTCGGGCAAGTCCACCGTCGCGCGGCGGCTGGCCGAACGCCTGGGCGTCGAGTTCCTCGACACCGGCGCCATGTACCGCGGCCTCACGGCCCTGGCCCTGCACCGCGGCCTGCGGCCGGCCGAAGACGAAGACGCTTCGCTCATCGTCGAGCTCGCCCGGGCCAACCCGCTGCGGTTCGACTGGACCCAAGACCCGCCGCGCCTGCTCATGGGTTCGGTCGACCTCTCCAGCCGGCTGCGCGACAGCGACGTGAGCCAGAACGTGAGCGACGTGGCCCGGCTCGTCGGCGTCCGCCGGGTGCTCGTCGACCGGCAGCGCGACATCGGGCGCGAGCACCCGCGTTTGGTGAGCGAAGGCCGCGACCAGGGCTCGGTGGTGTTCCCCGAGGCCGACGCGAAGTTCTTCCTCGACGCCAGCACCGACGTGCGGGCCAAGCGCCGGGCCGGTCAGATCCGCGCGGCCGGCCGCGTGGCTCACGAACCCGAGATCCGCCGGCGGATCCTCGAGCGCGACCGAAAAGACTCGACCCGCGAGTTCGCGCCGCTGATCTGCCCCCAGGACGCCGAGCGGATCGACACCAGCGACATGACCCTCGGCGCCGTGGTCGACCACCTGGAAGGCCTGGTGACGCAGCGCGGGCTGGCGTAGCGCTGTTTTGTAAGCGTGGTCCGGCGTGGTATCACGGCCGGCGACCGCATGTACGCATGACCCAAGACACGACCCCGACCCCCGCCCCGAGTGCTCCCCCCGGCTCGCCGTCGAAGGAGAACGCCGATGACGGCCTGCCGAAGCTCAGCTTCCGGTGGTGGTCGTTCTGCCAGCCGGCCTGCCGGGTGTTCTTGCAGTTGTTCTTCGGCCTCCGTGTGTTCGGCGCCGAGAACCTTCGTGCGGCCAACCCGGTGCTGCTGGTGAGCAACCACCAGTCGTACTTCGACCCGATGATGGCCGGGATGGGCGGTTGGCGGCATCCGTTCTTTGCGCTGGCCCGCAAGACCTTGTGGGACACCCCCTGGCTGGGTTTCCTGCTCACGCGGCTCAACGGCATCCCCGTCGATCAGGGCGCCGGCGACCTCGCCGCCATGCGCAAGTGCATCGACGTGCTCCGGGGCGGGGGGCGGCTGCTGATGTTCCCCGAGGGGTCGCGCACGCCCACCGGCGTCATGCAGCCGTTCGCCGCGGGGTTAGCGCTGATCCTCAAGCGGTCGAGCCCGACGGTCATCCCCTTCGCCGTCGAGGGTTCTTACGACGCCTACCCCATCCACGCCAAACGGCCGCGGTTCGGCCCGGGCGTGGGCGTGGCCTATGGCAAACCGATCCCGCCCGAGACGCTCGCCGCGATGAAGCCCGCCGAGGCCGTGCGGATGATCGAGGTCGAGGTCGAACGCCTCCGCCGAATCCTGGTCGACGCCATCGGCGCCACGCCCGGGCGCGACCGGCTGGACCTGCTGCCTGCCGAGTCGCAGGAGGCCTAGCTGCGCCGCTGGGCGAGCGCGGAGGCTTCGGCGACTTGATCGCGCAAGCGCTCGGCGGCGTCGCGCACGGCCGCCTGCCACGGGCCGGCTTGATTTTCGAAGGCGTACAGCACCGAACGGCTGGCGTTGACCACCGCGCCGCGGCCTTGCGCGTCGAAGCAGGGCGTCACGGTTTCGACGCTCCCGCCCTGGGCGCCGAAGCCCGGGACCAGGAATACCTGCTGCGGCATCCGGGCCCGCAGCGCCGCGGCTTCTTCGGGCGCCGTCGCGCCCACCACTGCGCCGACGCCGCTGTAGCCCGAGTCGTCGACGGACGCGGCGCCCCATGAGGCCACGCCGTCGGCGATGGCTTCGCACACCGTTCGGCCGTCGTGGAGCTTGAGACCTTGGAACTCGCCGGCGCCGGGGTTCGAGGTGCGCACCAAGACGAACAGCCCCTTGCCCCGTTGCTGCACGGCGTCGAGCAGCGGCGCGAGGGCCTCGCCCCCGAGGTAAGGGCTGGCGGTCGCGGCGTCGCTCTCGGCCCCGCCCGCGAACAACGCCTCGGCGTAGTGGTGGCTGGACACCCCGATGTCGCCACGCTTGGCGTCGGCGATGACCAGCGCGCCCGTGGCCCGTGCGGCTTGCGTCACGCGTTCGAGCGCCGCAATCCCCGGGGCCCCGTAGCGCTCGAAGCAGGCCCACTGGGGCTTGAAGCAGGCCGCGAAATCGGCGCACGCGTCGACCACGCCCAAGCAGAACGCTTCGAGCTTTTCGGCGTCCTGCCGCCCCGTCAGCCCGTTGGGCAAACGCTCGGCG
>JBCCXV010000271.1:0-3871 GCA_039191195.1 Planctomycetota bacterium | reverse complement strand
GCCCCGGGCGATGGCCTCGGTGTAGGCGGGCCAGAGGGCCTGGGTGACGGTGGCGAGCACGAGCCCGCTGATGGCGATGAAGCGGTGGGTCGTGCCGTAGGGCGTGGCGTCGGCGACGTCGAAGCGGTTGGCGATGAGGAAAAGCGGCGCCGAGGTGAGCACGAGCAGCCAGCCGACTTCGGTGATGAGCGCGCGGGTCCCGACGTGGAGCACGTCGACCAGTGCGCTCAAGCGGAAGCCATTCCAGGCCGGTCGGAGGTGCGGGCGGCTGCGCCAGAGGACCACGCCGGCGCCGAAGCCCATGAGCAGCAGAGGCGGCGCCATCATCGCGAGCACGAGGACGGGCAGGGACGCCTTGGCGTAGATGACCACGAGCAGGAGGATGAGCGAGATCAGTCGGCCGCTGGCCTGCCAGAAGTGGGCCAAGTAGCCGATCTGCTGGGAGTTGCACATCCGCCGAACGGCGCCCATGGGGAAGCCGAGCGCGAGGGCGATGACGACGGCCTGCGCGGTGGGTGTGAGTTCCTGGCGCGCGACGGGGTCGTTCTCGATCTTGATCCACTGGTCGAGCGGCAGGTTGGGCACGAGGGTGAAGGCCGCGACGATCAGCAGGGCGCAGAAGCCGGTGAGGGTGGCGAGCGCGGTGGTGACGAGTTGGCGCGGGCGGGTTTTGTCGTCCCGGCCGTGGCATTCGGCGAGCTTGTTCTGCAGTCCGGTTCCGATGCCGAGGTCGGCGAAGGGGAGGAAGCCGATGGCGGCGGTGACGGTGATCCACAGGCCGTACCGGCTTTCGCCCAGGTACCGGATGGTCAGGGGGATGGTGACCAGGGACAGGACGATCTGCAGCCCCCAGGACAGGAGGGAGGCGGCGGAGCTGAAGGCGGCCTTGCGGTAGCGGTCGCGGGATCGGCCGGCGTCGGTGGAGAGGTCGGGGGTTTCGCGCAGGAGCGCGGGCAGCTCGCGGAAGCGGGCGGCGGCGGCGCGGAGTTGGTCGAGTTTGGACTTGAGTCCGGCCATAGGCCGCGACGGTAGCGGACCTCGGCCTCATGGGCCGGACGGGCCCGGCCGGTTGTGACGGCGCCGCATGCAGCGGGTTGCTCCTGCGCTGCCTAGGACGCTCAAGACCGCTGCCCCGCCGGCGATCGAGGCTGCGACGCGCGCTTCCCGGAGCGCCCACCAGGGCGGAGCGCGCGGCGGGTCGCCGAGCGGTCGGCCCGCGCCGAGGTTGCCCGTCTTGACTTCGTTCTGCCAATGCGCAAACGCCCGTCGCGCGTAGGTCACTTCCGAATCTATCCGCCAGCGGGCATCGGGGGTGGGGTCGAGCGCCCGTGTCGTGCGTTCTATGGCGTCCTCGAAGTCTGCATCGAGCGCATACGCGTGGGTGCCCAACCCGGCGAGCGCCATCTCCTCTTCGAATGACGGGTACGACGGGCTGCGCTTCGCCAGCACGTCGAAGCGGCACTCGGCCCAGAAACCGGGCGTGGTGAAACGCCGGCTGAGCTCCATCGCCCCCGGCACGCCCCGGCGGGCCATTTCGGCGACCGACAGCATGATCCGCTTGAGCGCCTTGTCGCCGTGGCGCCCCAGGTTCCCTTCGAGGCTTCGCAGGTAGACCTCGATCTTCGCCACATCTTGCTTTCGGCCGACGTAGCGGAACATGTGCGCGGTGGGCGGCCACCATTCGCGGTAGTCCGTGCTGCCGAGGATGGCCCAGAGGTCGTCACGGATCACGGGGTCGAGGGCGTAGCGCTGCTGGGCCTGCTCGACGGTGTAGAACGGGTCGTTGCTGTCCCAGATGACGCGCAGCGTGGCCTCGTAGGGGTCGCCTTCGACCCCGCTTAGGCCTGTCAAGGGGTACCGCACAACGCGATGGGCGTGGGCGGGAACGGCCCAGAACAAGGCTGCCAGTGAAAGCAGCACGAAGACAAAACGACGAGGCGCGGGTCTCACGCAAACCTCCCGCCGATCGGACGCGTGACTCGGCTCGCGGTTCCCGCGGGGCGGGCTTCGCGTTCACACGCGCTCGAGGCCGAGGCGGTGGGCCTCGTGGTACTTGCGTCCGAGGGTGTGCCAGTCGAAGAGCTCGCCGGCGGCTTCGACCTTGTTGCGGAGCTCGATGCGTTGTCGGCGGGAGAGCTGGCAGAAGCGGTACATGCGGTCGGCGAGCTGGTCGGCGGTGGTGTGGAAGTCGCGCTGGTCGCGTTGGACCATGTAGAGCCCGCGGGCGTCGTGGTCGGGCATGAGGTCGTGGAGGTAGGAGCCGAAGCCCGACAGGTCGCTGGTGACGGACGGCACGCCGAGGGCGGCGCACTCGAGGGGCGTATAGCCCCAGGGCTCGTAGTAGCTGGGGAACACGCCGAGGTGGCAGGCGCGGACGAACTGGTCGTAGTCGATGCCGAACAGCGGGCTGGTGCTGGAGACGAAGTCGGGGTGGAAGACGACCTTGACCGGGTCGTGCTCTTCGTTGAAGAGCTGGCAGCGGCGGAGCTCGGTGAGGACGGGGTCTTTGGCGTCGTCGACGAGGTCGTGGGTGACGATGGGGGGCGGGGTGTGCCGCCGCCAGGCCTGCATGGATCGGCGTAGCTTGAGGCGGTAGCGCTCGTCGACGAGGGCGTTGAAGTCGGGGATGCGTCCGGCGGCGGCGGCGTGGAAGATGCGGTCGCCGATCTGGGCCTTCATCAGCTCGCTGGTTTCTTTGAGGTCTTGCAGCATCGCCAGCGACTGCAGGGCGCCGACCTGGATGGACTTGACCGGGGCCCGGGTGATGATGAAGAACACCACGGTGACCTGGGTTTGGGCCTGCTTGAGCCGCCAGTTGAGGCGGGCCAGGGCCTCGAGGGTGACGTCCATCCCCTTGTTGCGGAACTCGTAGCGGCCCGAGGTGAAGAAGTAGAGGGTGCTGTCGAGGTCGAAGTGGTAGCTGGGGAAGAAGTGCCCCATGGTGAACTCGTGCACGCGGGCCTTGTACTCCTGGTGCAGGTTCTGGAACTCGTGGATGGCGGAGAAGCGTTCGATGTTGAGCCCGTTGGGGAGGATGACGTCGGGCTTGCGGCCGAGCAGGTGTTCGCACTCTCGGCCGGTGACGTCGGACACGGTGGTGAACACGTGGCTGCCGTGGGCGGCGGCGCGTTCGATGCCGTGCTGGGGCTCGATGTTGAAGTTCTTGGCTTCTTGGGCGGAATTGAAGAAGGGCAGGTGGTCGTAGAAGACGGGGTGGTTGGCGGCGAGGTACCGGCCGAGGATGGTGGCGTGCGTGGTGAAGACCAGGGAGCCGGGCCAGTTCTCGTGGCGGAGCATGGGGATGGCGGGGCCGGCCATCCATTCGTGGAGGTGGGCGACGATCCCGCGTTTGTCGGACTGTTCGACGGCGAGGGCCCAGAGGAACAGGCGGAGGCCTTCGGCGAAGGCGAGGACGTCGTCGGTGAGGCCGTCGCCGTCGTGGGTGGGGATCTGGTGGTCGGCCCAGAGTCGGAAGCGGAGGTCGCCGAGACGTTGTCGGAGGTTGTCGAGCCGGATGAGGACGACGGGGGGTCTGCCGGAGATGAGCCACCGGCCGTATTCGGCGCCGATGCCCTGGTCTCGTAGGGCTTGTGCGGCGCGGCCGTAGGGCCCGTGGGGTTCGGCGGGTTCGACCTCGACCTGGGCCGATCCCTCGATGTAAGGGCCGACGAGGCAGTAGCGCGATCCCCATCGGGCCATCATGCTGGGGGCCTTGGATCGGAGGACGGTGTAGATCCCGCCGAGCTTGTTGGCGACCTCCCAGGCGGACTCGACGAGGAGGGGTTCGGCGCGTCGTCCTTTGCCGTCGCGCGGGGCGGCGCGGCGGGCGCGGTGCTCGGTGGGGGGCTCGGGGGCGGGCGGGTCTTGGATG